>CAZEXO010000155.1:0-5084 GCA_964516545.1 uncultured Melioribacteraceae bacterium | reverse complement strand
CAGCAGTATTAATTAATGAAATTCTTCCTGCCGGAAATTATGAAACAGTTTTTGATTCAAATCGATATTTGAATTATAATTTTGCTAGCGGTGTTTATATTTATAAATTGACCTCAGGAAATTTTTCGCAAAGTAAGAAAATGATTCTTCTGAGATAATATCAAAAGAAGGTACACAGGTAACACGGCTTTGTCTGACAAGGCAAAGTCGTGTTGTAAAAACTCAATCAGCGCCCCTGAAATATTCAAATAGGATTCAAGAAAAATACTTACGTCAAGACTTAATAATCTGACAATATTATTTCCTGCTTGTTAAAAACTATGCATGAAGAAAGAGAAAAGTTACATTAGCAAAATGAACCTTCGACTAAGATAAAATGGTGACTAAATAGTTATGTGACATCTGACTTAACAATTCTAAATATATAGGCAGGTCATACTTAGACTCATGCGCAAAAAAAATAACCTCCATTCTTGTGAATAATCTTAAATAAAAAGGCGGCAAAACGCCGCCTTTATAATTTCCTTATTGATTCATCATCTTACTTTAAGAGTAACATTTTTTTCACCTGATTAAAACCATGACCGGTTAATTGGTAAAAATAAATTCCTGAAGGCAAATCAGAAGCATCAAAAAGTAATTTATGACTGCCAGGCTGGAATTTGTTATCGGCAAGAACTGAAACAATTTCACCGAGTGTATTAAAGATATTTACCTGGTAAAATCCTTCGTAAGGAATGGAGAATTCGATTGTTGTCGAAGGATTAAACGGATTCGGGTAGTTTTGATTTAACCCGAATTCAACAGGCAGTTCATTTTTTTCAGAAATCGTTTTACTTGTTTGCTGACTAGTATTTTTTGATAAAGATATTCCATCGGTTACAAGATAATGAGGATAAGGATAAGGCGTATATGTGAAACCGTCTGTTTCTAAATCTGGAGCTCTGAAGAAGAAATCTCTTCCTTCCAACACTAACTGAGCAGCAGGGTCGCCATAATAAAACCATAATACAGGTGTAGTAATTAATTCATTATTCCAAATCCATTTTTCATGTGTTTGATCCAGAGCCGGATAATCGTACAATCCATCACCATTCTCATCGGTGAAAGAGCCTGAATCAAGAGTGAACTGAATTGCATAACGACAATTTTCAAACCTGTTATTAAACAAAACACCACCGCCGCCGCGAACATTATACCCGCACCAACGTAAACCTTCGGATGCGGATGCAGATTTTATTATCTGATTATTATATAC
The DNA here is from genome assembly GCA_964516545.1 of uncultured Melioribacteraceae bacterium. Lineage (GTDB taxonomy): Bacteria > Bacteroidota > Ignavibacteria > Ignavibacteriales > Melioribacteraceae > JAHISV01. Next base: position 3,826 of record CAZEXO010000155.1, on the reverse strand, counting down.
TTCGGTACAACGAATACCTCGACCGGTGCTTTCGAATCCGGGACCATGTCCACCAACCGATCCGCAGTCAACAATGACCGAATTACGCAGCACATAATGTCCTCCACCGAATCCGTCAGTTGCATGTGAACATCCTTCGATGTAACAGTCTTCAACAAATACTGCTTCTCTTGTTCCGAGATAATCAATATTGCTCGTCCCATCGAATAAATATGGTCCTGTTGTTACGCCGTACATGGAAGTGTAAACACCTCTTCCGCGGATTATAGTGCAATGATCAACGACTCCGCGTGGTTTTGGATTTTGTGCATTCCCCGAAGGATTTATCGTATAACCGAAACCCTCAAAGTAGCAGTGATCAATTCTGAAATCAACGATATTAGCTAAGGATATTCCACGATGAGTGTAATTCGCATCCGAAGTCCATCCGTTAAATCCGATTCCCGAAATTCTCAGCGATCCACCTTTATTGCCAAAATGATTGATATCAAAGAATCCTGCTGTACGGGAATTCAGGATTGTTGCATTTTCACCCTGACCTATTAAACTTATTCCTCCGTTCATATTAACGCAGGTCGCAAATAAAAATTCACCCGCGGGTAAAAATATCGTGCCTCCCCCAATCGATTCAAGATATCTTGCCGCGGATGTAATATCGTCTGAAATATCAGTTCCTTCTTCAACTGTCAGATGAACTTCACGCGCTTCAGGTGAAAGATTATCGACAATTTTAATCCCGTTCGAAGAAGTGATTTCGCTTATTAATCCGAGTGCGTTTTCAGCTCTTACATTGAAATAATAAGTTGTACCAAACGAAAGATACAATCCGTTTCTGGTTACCTGTCTGTTTAGCCCGGATGAAGTCCAGGTAAGAATTTCCGTACCGCCGGATGTTGTTCCGATAGAGAACCAGTAACGAACAATTTGATTTTCATTGTCAATCGAAATATCCCAGTTTGCTGAAAGTTGAGTTGGCTGGGTGCTTTCAATCTGATCAAATGTTAATCCGTCACGAACCTCTGCTACTGTTGATGGAGGTGTGACATCGGAAGAGTCAACACTAACCGGAGGAGTGCCCGGATCAACAGGATCATCGGGGTCATCAGGAATAATAATAGGTTGCTCGCCGGGTTGTCCCGCAATTTCTATTTCACGCCAATAGGGTGATGTTGTAATTTCGGAGACAAGTTTTATATATCTGTAAGTCCCGTCCGGCAGATCAACTTCTTTCCATCCTTCAGTTTGATTTTGAATTCTCTCAAGATTTCCGACAGAAGTACCGAAGTCGGATAAATTATTCGTAAGATATATTTCCGTAATTGCTGATTCTGAATCCCATCTTTTGGGATGAATAGATCTTAATTTATCAACAACAGCGCCTTCACCCAAGTCAAGAACTACCCAGTAAGATTGCTCGATCCATACATTGGGAGTCCAGGCCGTTGCGAAATTCTTATCAATGATGTTTCCGGTTCTGAGGGCATCATTCGAACTGTTGACAAGAAATGGTGTAAACCAGTTTTTATCTTGTGAGATTTCACCGGCAACAACCGCAGTAACGGAACTTGATAAAATTGATTCGTTATTCATTGCATCGTAAGCCGAAACATTATAAACATAAGTCCCGGCTTCAGGAGTCGAATCAGAGTAAGACGGAATAGATGTTGACCCCAGTAGATTACCATCACGGAAAACTTTATAACCGATTACTTCAATGTTGTCGGTTGAAGCGCTCCAGAAAAGATTAACCTGTAAACCCGATACATTAACAGAAAGATTTTGCGGAACCGATGGTGCTTCAGTATCTGTCTGGATAATAAAATTTGCAGAAATATTTTTATTGGTATCCATCACGACTTGAAGAGGATTAGTGTTTCCTGCAGCGTCACCCTCCCATCCGGTGAATGTATATCCTTCATCAGCAATTGCTGTCAGCAACACGTTTGCACCTTCATCATACTTAACTAAATCAGGTGTTTTGACAATGTTTCCATTTAACGATGATATTGATAAAGAATATTTTACTGAGACTATTTGGGATAATAGACCTGATATTTCTATCTCACGCCAATTAGGATTTTTTGTCAATGAGGAAACAAGTTTTACATAACGTCCCGTCTTTTTGGTGACGGAAGTTTCAAACCAACCGGCAGGCTGATTATAAATCGATTGAAGTGATCCGATCGATTCACCCCAGTCATTTATATTATTCGATACGAATATTTGATCGATTCCGGTTTCTCTGTCCCATTGTCTGCGGTGCCAGCTCCTGATTTTATCAACTTCATATTCATTTTGAAGATCTAAAACTACCCAATATGATTTTTCGATCCACACATCAGGTGTCCATACGGTTTCTGTGTTTTTATCAATAATGTTTCCGACTCGTTTCATGTCGTTTGAGCTATGGATTTTTGTTGATGTAATCCATGATGAGATATCCTGTGCTGAAATTAATTCAGTAAGTGTTAGGATTAAGAGACAAGTACTGATTATACGGAAAGTATTTTTAACCATTTAACCCTCCCATTAGTTTTTTGATGGTTATCGAAAATTGTTTAAATCTTTTGGTTATAAATTAGTTCGGCGCCGTTTGGTGTTAAAAACTTTTTTAACACCGGATATTTAATGACAATATCCATGCCATTGGTTTATCAGAAAAACTTTATTTCATTAGTCGAAACAATAGTCTGATTTTTCATGATAAGTTTTTGTGTCAATTGAATTAAGTATATGGATCATGGAATAAATGTACCTGGAAAGAGTAATTATTACAGGAAGAAATGTATGTTATACGAATAACTTACCACAATATTCTTGTGGTAAGAAACTGAAGCCCAATTTATCTAAAAGTTGGGCTTCAATATTTTTATTCATTCACTGTGAAAGTATCCTCTAAAAAATCTGCTGAGTTTGTTCCGATAAAAATTTTAAAGTTTCCCGGTTCGACAATATAATTCATATCCACATTCCAGAATTTTAATTCTTCAGGTGTGATAATGAATTTTATTGTTTCTGTTTCACCGGAATCTAAATGAACTTTTTCAAACCCTTTTAATTCTTTAACCGGTCTTGTTACACTTCCGACCAAGTCACGAATATATAGTTGGACAATTTCTTTACCGGCAAATTTACTAGTGTTTTTTACATCAACAGAAACGATGAATGATTCATCAGGTTTTATTTCTTTTTTACTGAGTCTCAAATTTGAGTACTCAAATGTTGAGTAGCTCAAACCAAATCCGAAAGGATAAAGCGGTGAATTTTCAACATCTACATAATGCGCTGTAAAATGTTGATTCGGTATGTATGGGCGTCCTGTGTTTTTATGGTTGTAATAAAGCGGTACCTGTCCGACATGTCTCGGAAATGTTGTTGTTAATTTTCCACATGGATTAAAGTCGCCGAAGAGAACATCCGCGATTGCAGTACCTGACTGATCGCCAAGATACCAGGTTTCAATAATGGCATCAGCCTTTTCGCTTAATAAATTAATTGTCAACGGTCTTCCATTCATCAGTATGATAATTACCGGTTTTCCCAATTTGAAAATTTCTTCAGCGAGTTCATTCTGAACGCCGGGTAAATCAAGCGAGACCCGTGAACCGGCTTCACCGCTCCAGGATAATGATTCACCAAGACAAAGCAATACAACATCGCTGGCTTTTGCTGTATTAACCGCTTCTTCAAATCCCGATTTATCATCTCCGCTTAGTTTACATCCTTCAGCATAATTAATTTCGGAATCGACGCCCAGCTTATCTTTTAATCCCTGCACAACAGTTATAACATTATCAGGTTTTCCTTGTTGATGCCAAGGACCAAG
>CAZEXO010000154.1:0-9348 GCA_964516545.1 uncultured Melioribacteraceae bacterium | reverse complement strand
CCAGGCCGGGCGTTTAAAACTTCTAATAAAATCGAATGAAATTTCTTTCCCATTAAGATTTTTGTAAATCCAACATTCTGTTCTGAATCCATTATGCACAAATTCGCGACGAGTGTCCGGGTCTCCGTATTTTAGATATATTTTACCTCTGTCGTCAACAGCGAAACCATCATGAAAATTATCGAATGAATATTCGATTCTACCTATCATCTGCCGGAAGTATTCATTTTCGATGGATGCCGGAGAAGGATCTTTTTTCAACCATTGTCTGATAAGTAATTCAACTTTGTTTGATGTGGTATCGTAAATATCCTTTTCAAATCTGGTTAAGAAGGGGAGCGCGTCATTTTCCAATTCTTTGATAAATAATTCGCCATAGTTTGTTTCAGTATTTATTCTGAACATATGAGTATAAGAAAGGCTCAGACTATCTGTTTGTGAGTATAACCTGCTTAGAAAATAATTTACTTCACCGCTATTACTAAAAACTTTATTAAGACGCTGGAGTAATCCTTCGGCAGCTTTAATCTTTTTCTCGGCAAGATAGATTTTTGCTCTAATCAGATTTAGATCAAGATTATCGGGATTGAGAATCAGTTGCTGGTTTAATTTCTCAGCATAGCTATTTCTATCAGATGAACTCATTGAACGGATTTCATGATAAGTATATTTATTAAAATCATCAGAATCCATGGATGATATTACTGAAGGTGAGAGAACGGATAATGCTATAAGCAGCACAAAATAATAGCGTACAAAAAAAAGATTTTTCATTTTAATCTCCGAAAAGAGGTTATTCAAATTCTTTTGGTACAGCGCAAATCATAACAAAGTTTGAATTTACTGATTTGCTTATATACTGATGTTTCTCATTTGGTTCCACAATCGCGAAATCTCCTTTCTCAAGAGGAAATTCTTCACCATTTTCGTTTCGTAAAACACCATTGCCTTCAATAACATAGTTTAGGTGTTCATAATTATGTTTATGAAAGGGTGTGAATCCTCCTGGTTCAAGTGTAAATACGCGGAAGGAATAAGCAGGCGTTCCGTCATTCCTGGATATAGGAATTTGCTTGAAAGCATTATGAGCGCCTTGCATTTCAACTTTTTTATTTTCGATTTCCGAGAGCTTATTTATTCTCATTCTATCTCCGTTTTAATTTTCTATCGGTAAAGAAGGATCGCGCGACCATTCATTCCATGAAGCAAAATAAACGCGTACATTTTTAAATCCCGCTGTTATTAACGCAAGATATGTATTTGATGCACGCGAACCTTTGAAACAATAAATTATCAGCTCGTCATCTTGAAAAATATTCTGTGAAGCGCATAAGTCAAGAATAATCTCTTTTGGTTGAAACAGAACAACATCTTTTTCGCGTTTCAGAAATTTATGCCAGGCAATCCATTTTGCCCCTTTGATTCTTCCTTTGCGAGGAGCATAATCTTTTCCGTAGGGTGAAGAACTTACTCCCATCCATTCTTCTTCATCGCGGTCATCCAAAAGTTTAATTTTGGAATTATTCAAGGCTTCCAGAACATCATTTTTAGTAACGAAGATGTTATGGTTTATCAAAGGAATAAATTTGCCAGCGCGGGGTTTGACATCACCAAATTCCAATTTCTCATGACGAAGAAGCCATTCATTCAACCCTTCAACATAAACGCCGGAATATTGATGACCGAGATAGGTGAGTATCATATAACCCCGGCTGGCAGCGCCGTACGATGAGCCCAGGTTGTCACTATAAAAAACAACGGGCACATCATTACTTACGCCTGCTTCATTAAGTTTTGGCGTGAATGTATCTTCGATTTGTTTCAAGCCTTCTTCTGTACTCATACTCAGGTATGAAAAAATTTCGGGAATGTTTGCAGATCCGGGTATATGACCTTCAACAAAAGAGTCTTTATCTCTCACATCAATGAGACAAATCTTTTTCTCAAAAAGTAACTGCTTTATTTCTTCAGTTGTGTAAAATAATTTCATATAAGTATGTTGTTTATTCTTTTCATTCAAAGATAAGCCAAAAGAGTAAAAAATAAAATTCCTTAGGACAATGATCTTAATCGACCACCGATTAACTAAATGATGTAATGCCTAGAAATCACGAGCCATGAATTTTTTCAAAACCAGAAGTGATGTGGTTATAATCAGCATCGATGAAATCGAAATCAGAATCAACGGTGTAGTCAGGTTAATTTCCGAATAATCTGTTTTTGCAGTGACATAACTTAAATAATCATGAAGCGGAGAATACAAAACTCCGAGAATGAAAGTCATGTAGATTACAGTCAATAAAAATGTTACCGAAGCTCCCTGTGAAGATGCGATACGAATTGGATTTTTTTCCGTGAAGTTAGAAAACAATGAACCCATGGAAAAATTCAATAATATAATTGATGTTGAAATCATTAGTGAAATTATGAGACTAAAAAAGATTATTTCCGATAGAAATATTCTTGCCGTAAAATAGGTAAGCAGTAAAGAAATTAATAATACTATAAAGGAAGGGAAAAAAATTTTCCTAAAAAGAAATTTAACCACCGGTAAAGGTGAAGTTCTTACTTTCCAAAATGTTAATCCTTCAAGCGATATAAGCGGAAATATAAATCGCAAAGCCAGAGTTGAGACGAGAAAAATATTGAAAATGTAAACTGCCAGCGAAATAATTGTACGAAGCTGGATATTTTGTGATGATACGACCTGAACACTTTTCACGCTTGACACGAATAACAGAACCATGAAAATCAAAACTATGAAATGGAGTACCTGGCTCGGTTCGCGGAGAAATATTTTTATATCTTTCATTGGTAGCGGAATTGATTTACCGTATTCATATTTTTTATCTCTTGTAACTTTATTTTCTTTTTGAAGACCCGGCAGCGTTAACCAGGTTGATTTATAAAAATAATGCCCTAAAAATCCCATAATAAGCAGTAATAAGAATGCTATACAGATTTGAAGTGTTAAGTAACCAGCGGTTAGTAAAAGGTTATTTTCCAACATCCAGTAGAGCGAAGAACTCAGCCATTCATTCGGCAGAAATTTTATGAACCCCGGAATAAGATTTCCAAAGTAAAGATCAACGTTAGGATAATATTTCATGACATTATTAACCAGTTCGACAGGGGAGATATTATTGAAGAATATAGTTACGCCGGCGAGGTAGAGTGAGGAAATCAGAATGAAGGTAGTTTTCACACCAAACTTTTTAGAAAAAATAATTATTGAAATCAGAATAATTACTCCAAGCGAAGCTGCCGAAAGCATAAAGGGAATAAAGCCAAAAATAAATACCACAATCATACCAGGAATGCTGACTTCATAAAAACTTGCATAACCAGCCATGACAGATAAAAGAATTAAAAACAAAGTACCTGAGCTATAGAAAAAATTATCCAGGAATTTTATTATAAATACCTTTGTGGAATGAATGGGTTTTGTGAAAAGATAATTTACTTCCGGTGATTTATACATTGTTGAAAATGAAACGATGATGTTTCCAACATTTACAGTCAGGAAAAAGATAAAAAGAATAATCGACAAAAATTCATGAATGAGAAAATTTCCAAGTTTCATTTTAACTACGAGAAACCAAAGCAATTCTTTCGTAAAGAAAAACATGCCGATAGTGAATAATGCGTAAATTGATGAACTGCCAAATGATTTGCTCAATGTAATAAAATCATAAGTAGTGTTTAATTTCAGAAAGGAGAGGATTTTATACTTAAGTATTCCGAAAATTTGCTTCATTAATTTGTCAGCTCAATGAATAATTCTTCAAAATTATGTTGCATCTCTTCCTTCATTTTCAAAAGCGTAGTAATATTATCGTTAAAAATAATTTTGCCGTGATTAATGATTCCTACTTTATTGCATATTTCCTCTGCTACATTCAAGCTATGCGTAGACATGAAAATTGTTTTTCCCTCAGCGGCAGAATTTTTCAGTACTTTTTTAACTATGTAAGCGCTTTGCGGATCGAGTCCGATCATCGGTTCATCGATTATGAGAATTGAAGGATCATGTAAAAATGCGGAAGCAAAAGTAATTCGTTGCCGCATTCCCTGGGAATATTCTTCCGTTCTTTTGTAGAGCCAATTTTCAATTTTAAATTGTTCCACAAGTTCTTCAATTTTTCTTTTCGTAGTTTTTTTGTCAAGCTCGTATAAACCGGCACAGAATAATAAAAATTCCTGACCGGTAAGTTTGTCATATAAATATGGCTGGTCAGGTATGTATCCGAATTCTCTTTTTACTTCGATGGAATATTTGGAGATATCTTTATTATTAATTTCAATCAATCCGGAGGAGATAGAATATAAACCGACAATCATTTTTATTGTTGTTGTTTTTCCGGCTCCGTTTGGTCCAAGAAAACCAAATAAATCACCACTGTTAATTTCGAGTGAAATATTATTTACGGCGGGAAAAGATCCGAACATTTTGGTAAGGTTTTGCAGTTTAAGCATTTGTCCTTTTGGTCTGATGACTAAGATTTTATAATTTTCTCAACATCTTCATGGATGATTGTCATTAAATCTTCATCGGTATAGTCATAAAGTCCGGCAATCCTTTCTTCCTGAAAGCTGATTGCTTTATACAGAACATTTTTCGCAGTTACAGCGTTGCCGAAATATTTATCCCGCTCCTGGTAAAGTTTATTAAAATATTCAAGTAAAAGCTGGAGCGCTCCTTCGTCGAGTTTGTATCCGTTTGTTCTCGCAATATTATCCGCAATTTCAAGTAATTGTCTCGGTTCGTAATCATCAAAGAAGAATCGATTCACAAAGCGTGATTCCATAACAGGGTTAGCATCAAGAAATAATTTCATTTCATCAGAGTAACCTGAAATAATTACTACGAATTTATCCTGGTAATCGTCCATCTTTTTAATTAACGTATCAATAACTTCCTGACCGAAATCATTTCCGCCGCGTGAAAGGGAATAGGCATCATTTATTAATAAAACACCGCCGAGAGATTTTTTTATAATTTCATTTGTTTTTATGGTAGTCTGACCCTGATAACCGACAACAAGATCAGCCCGATCAACTTCAGTGAGATGTCCTTTTTCAAGAATGCCGAGTTCTTTAAGTATCTTACTCATTAATCTCGCGATAGTTGTTTTACCCGTACCAGTATTTCCAAGAAAAACTGAATGCAGATTTTTTGTCACAACCTTCATTCCTCTTTCTTTTCTGAGTCTCGATACTTTGATTCCGTTAATTAATTTTTTTATCTCATCCTTTACTTGATCTCTATCGATAAGATTATTTAACTCTTCGAGAGAAATATTCAGTTGTTCGTCGTTAATGTTTAATTCGTAATGTTTTGCTTCTGTGGTTGGCTGGATGATATTTCTCAGATCAATCGGCTCGATCTTCTGCGATGGAAGTGAATCGCGTTGTTCCTTTGTCATTCCAGCAATCCTTAGCATCATCTGATGCTGAGCGGCATCGATAAGGTTTCGCACAATCCTCGCATTCCCGAAACTTTTATCACGAATCCTGTAAATATCCGAGTAATGTTTCAGTAATTCCTTTTCTACATTTTCATCTGATTCAATCTTGCGGTCTTTTAAGGTTCGTCGTGTAATCTCCAGCATTTCATTCGGCGTATAATCTTCGAAGGTGAATGATTTTGTAAATCTTGATTGAATTCCCGGATTACTTTCAACGAAAGTTTTCATTTCATCCGTGTAGCCGGCTGCAATAACAATAAATTTTCCTCTGTCATCTTCCATTCGTTTAAGAAGTGTGTCGATTGCTTCTTTTCCGAAGTCACTTCCGCTGTTATCTTTTTTAAACAATGTGTAAGCTTCATCAATAAATAATGTTCCGCCGATAGATTGATTAATTATCTGAGTAGTCTTTTCGGCTGTCTGACCTACGAATCCTGCAACCAAAGCCTGGCGGTCAACTTCAATCAAATGACCTTTGGGTAATAACCCAACCGCTGAATATATTTTACTTAAAATTCTTGCGACTGTTGTTTTTCCTGTTCCGGGGTTTCCAAGAAATAAAATATGAGAACTGTATTTGGTTTTCACGTCTTCGCCCTGTTCAATGTAATAACGAACTAGTTTAACAAGGTCACGAACATCTTTCTTAACTGATTCCAATCCAATGAGAGAATTTAATTCCATAAGAGCTTCTGTAAGTTTCTCTTCATCGATTGGAATGAGAATATTTTTTTCTCCTGCCTTATCAAGAATACTTTCAATATCTGCCGATTCAATTTTCATCATTGATTCACGGGTTCTTTCTTCTTCCGGCAGACCTAAAAAACGTTTACCTAAATTAAGTTTTGATTCTTCGAAAAATTGTCTTACAAGCCGGGCATTGCCGAATGTTTTATCACGTTTGCGATATAAATTCATGAATTCTTTTTTAAGGACAGATTCAGCATCTTTGTTTAGTATGTATTCATCGCTCTCGCACAATTTTCTGAAAATGGATAATAATTCATCCGGGGAGTAATCTTCGAAAATAAACGTTCTGTTGAAGCGTGATTTTAATCCGGGATTTGAATTGATGAAGGTTTCCATTTCTTCAGTGTAACCGGCGACGATTACTAAAAATTCGCCTCTTCTGTCTTCCATTCGTTTGAGCAAAACATCAATTGCTTCCTGTCCGAAATCCTGACCGGTTCCGCCTTTTTTTACGAGTGTGTAAGCCTCATCGATAAATAAAACTCCGCCTTTTGCCTCCTCAATAATCTTTTCTGTTTTTTGAGCAGTCTCGCCGATATATTGTCCGACGAGAGCGCTTCTGTCAACCTCGATAACATGACCGCGTTCCAATATTCCCATGGCGCGGAATATTTTACCAAACAATCGGGCGATGGTTGTCTTACCGGTTCCGGGATTTCCCACAAAAACGCAGTTAAGCGAAACACTTTCATCTGATTTTAAGCCTTCTGTTTTTCTTTTTTCAAGATATTCGAGATAACTGACGAAATCCCGCACAGATGATTTTATCTTATTCAATCCGATGTATTCATCAAGTTCTTCCAACAGCTCTTCAAGAGTTTGTTCGGGGTTTTCGATAACCGGTTGTTCTTCTCTCACTTCAGGCAATCCTGTTTTTTCTTTATTTGTTTCTTTTTGCTTAGAAGATTTTTCCTTTTCCGGTTCAAGCATGTCTTTGTTTCCGAAAACAAAAAATCTTTCAAGGGCTTTCAGGTTGTTAATGTAAATTTCAAATTTAGCCTGCCCCTCTTTCCAGAAATCATTTTCATCCGATCCCCAGGTTTGGGCAAAAACAACTGCATCCCAATCTTTGTTTACCTTTAGTTGGAAATTATTTCTGCCAACTACAAAATCATTGACATACCAGACGGCTTCACATCTGTACTCGCGTTCGGATATTTTATAAAAAGGATTATTGAAAATAATTTCGGCACCGATTTGTTTCGCGTATTTAATATCAAACATTCTGTAATATCTTTTTATGCCTCTCTCCGAGTCCTCTTTTACATCAAACATTTTCACGGAAATAAAATCTGCATCATCATTCGGATAAATGATCGTATCGTAACGGAGGTTGTTATTTTTTCCTGAGATGGAAGGAGATTTAGTATTCTTAATTCTGGTATCCTCTTTCTCAAAAATTTCGTTATCAAAGATATCTTCTTCTGAGTCCTGTTTAATTAATTTTTGAAGGACTTTATAGAGTTCGTTTATTTTTGGATTTTTCCTGAACTTTTTTCTTAACTCCTCAACCTTTTTCAGCGCAGGTCGATACTGAAATAAATTAATCATCGAATCTAATTCGAGGAGAGCGGCATCCTCATGCAAATTCCTAAAATCATCCTTTTGCAAAATTTTTCTTGCCGAGTGGAGAACGAACCAATATTCCTTGAGCTTGAGAGCAGTTTCACATCTTTTTATTAACCCTTCGGCATCCTTCAATTTTAGGTTGTAATCAGGCTGAAGTGCAATTGTTGCAATATCATAAAAAACTTTCGACTCTTTCCATTCGGGAGTTTTACCTCCGTCAATAATTAAAGCAAGTTCATATGATTTTAGAGCTTCGGGATACTTGTTCAATCCAGCCAAAGCGCGTGCTTTGTTTAAATACGTCCATGCTAATGATTCTTTTTGTTTATCAACACTCTTATTGAAATCCTGAATTGAGCCTTCAAAAATGCTCATCCGCATAAGAATAAACCCGCGGTACAAACGCGCTTTTATCTGATCGCCCTTTAATTCAACAGCGAGATTAGCATACTCCATCGCTTTTGTAGGATTATTATTTTCTAGATATGCCCATGCCAGGCAAATAGCAGTTTCGCTTTCATCAGGTCGAGCCAGATACAGAGTTTTGGCTGAAGTAAGCGCCATCCTGAATCGTCCGTTCCAGAGGTGCTCGTATGTTTCCTGTTGAAGTCTGTTCAGTTCTTCATTGCTTAATTTCTTTTTTTCCATCTGCCTGAGAAAATTATTAAAAATTACTTAGAAGTAGCATATCGGGAACAAATATAAAAATTCCTGCGATATATTACAGTTATTTGTTTTCAGATTTAGTAACCTTTTTTATATCAAATTCGTCTAACGAAGCAAACTTTTTTGCGAGGTAATTATGAAGAACAAAAATTTAGTGCTGATCATTGCATCCATGTTAATAATTTTAACCGGATGTAATCTTGGTGGGAAAAGGGGGAGCGGAATAATTGAAGAAGAAAGAAGAGATGTTGAAGAGTTTAGCGAGATAGAAATTTCAGGCGCTTACGAAGTTGATATTATCGTCGGTGAATCAAGAGAAATCATAGTTAAAGGTGATGATAATCTGTTAAAATATATTTCAACAGAAGTAAGAGGAAATAAACTAATTATTGAAAATACAAGAAACATCAATCCCAAAAGAAGTATTTTTATCAGAGTATCAACTCAGTATTTGGAATCACTTGAGGCTTCAGGCGCCAGCGATATCTATATCGATGATATCGATACAGAAGAATTTTATCTCAATATGAGCGGTGCATGCAGTATTGAAGCTGAAGGAAGAACCGAACGTTTAAAAATCCACCTAAGCGGAGCGGGCGATGTTGACGCTAAAAATCTGAGAGCAAATGAAGTTAAGGTGAATTTAAGCGGCGCGAGCAGCGCAACAGTTTATGCCGATACTTATTTAGTGCTACGATCCTCAACGACAACAACATTGTGTCAGCATTCACAGGATTTGTTAATCGTGTGTTAAGTGAGGACGGCGGACGTGATGTGGACTTCCGGTTATGCAGAATCTATTGAATATATGAGACTGCAAGGGTACAATGAAGCGAAGCGGGCGAATCGGGATGAGGGATCTCGCCAGGCAGTAATGAAGGTGGTTCGGTAAAAC
>CAZEXO010000153.1:0-9490 GCA_964516545.1 uncultured Melioribacteraceae bacterium | reverse complement strand
ATTATTCTTCCAAATTATTTCTGCAAATATAAAAAAAGCGTCCCACAAAGAGACGCCTTTTTTCAGATTTTATTTCATTTAATTTATTCAGGAATTTCAAGTCCGACAAAACGTGTTGTTCCTTTATTGTCAATGACTTTAATTAATATTGCTTTACCCTTATTTTCATCAACAATATTTTCAAAATCAGAAACAGAATCAATCTTTTTCTTATTTACTTCGGTAATAACCAGACCTTTGAATAAACCCTGATTAAAAGATTTGCTATAAGCAACTACTTCACTTATCAGTATTCCATTCTCAACTTTGTAATTACTGAATTCATCTGACTTCAGTGTTCTCACAGTAACGCCGATATTTTCAATTTTCACTTCTTTGGTTTCATTTTTCTTTTTATTCGGCTTATCAACATCTTTACCTGCTAATTCTACGTTATCAGAATCATCTCGTGCTTTTAGAGTCACTTTTGTTTCTATTTTCTTTCCGTCTCTGAAAATTACGAGTTTTACGGTTGTACCGGCGCTCAATCCGGCAACATAACTTTGTAATTCATTTTCCATGAACAACTCGCGTCCGTCAATTTCAAGAATAATATCGCCGGGTTTTACATTAGCTTTTGCGGCTGCACCGTCATCAACAACACCCTGCACCATTATTCCACGAGGTTTATCCAGCCCAACAGCTTTTGCCGTTGCAGCATCAACCTTGGTTATCTGAACGCCGATATATCCTCTTCTTACTTTACCGTGTTTGATTAAATCTTCAGCAACAGAACGCGCAAGATTAATAGGAATAGCAAATCCGTAACCAATGTATCTGCTTGTTATACCGTCAGTGGCGATCGCTGTATTAATTCCTATTACAGAACCGTTTAAGTCAACCAGTCCGCCTCCTGAATTGCCGGGATTGATCGCCGCGTCAGTCTGAATAAAATTCTCAACTCCGTAACTATCTGTTATAATATTCAAATCACGTCCCATAGCGCTTACAATTCCGGCTGTAACCGTTGAGGCAAATGACAGCGGATTACCAATAGCCATCACCCATTGCCCGACTTTTACATCGTCAGAATTACCGATATGTGCCAAAGGAAGATCTGTTGTATTTATTTTTATTACCGCGAGATCAGTTAAAGGATCGGTTCCTATCACTTCAGCATCATACTCTTCCCTGTCATTTGTAGTGACAGTTACCGATTTAGCATTCTCAACAACATGATTATTAGTTAGTATATATCCATCGGCTGTAATAATTATTCCACTTCCGCCGCCCTGTTGTTCTTTTGGTAAGTCATCTCTGAAGGGGAAAAAGAAATGGAAGCCGTCATCAAGTTTCCGATCAACTGTTGTGACAACTCTTATCTGAACGATTGACGGAGTGACTTTTTCAGCTACCTGTACAAATGCGTCGCTGAAATCTTTGGCATTCATCACCATACTTGCTGCAGGCGCTTCATCAGCGCCGATTTTAACATCAGCGGAACTTGGAACTACCCATCCGAAACCAGTAATGAGTAATGCGCCAAACACAAAACCAATAACCACCAAAGAGATAGTACCGATGATATTTTTATATTTCATTACGATCCTCCTTTAAGATACAAATTAAAATATGTGCAATGATTTTAATCCCTTAAATTCACTAATGTGATACATCAGATAACGTTCAAGAAAATAAATCAATTTGTCGAGCTCTTCAAAATTGTCTTTTTGTTGAAAATCTTTGCGGCTTAGACACAAAAGCGAAATAAAAAGTTCCTGTGAAAATTCGAAGGAAAATAATCTTTCTTTTGAGCAATTTTCACACATCATACCAAGTTCATAGTTAAACTTAGCAGTATCACCCAGCCGAAATTCTCGGCCACAAAAGGTACAATTATCAAACTGGAATTCATACCCCATTTCCTCAAGCAAAAAAATGAAGAATTGTATAAATAATAATTTGGGATTCCTTGAACCCTGGCTCATCATTTCCAGAATTTTTTTTAAGCCCCGGTATAATCGCTCATAGTTATATTCTTCAACTGTCATAAGAATTATCAGTTCAATTACAGCAGAGGCATACTTCAGCTTTTCAATATTTTCTTTTATTCCTGTAAAATTATTTATGAGATCTGCCTGACTGAGCATTTGAACTTCGCGGCTTTTTTTATTGTAGTAAACTACCTCAACATTGTTTAATATGTCAATGATAGCGCCGGTTTTTGATTTTGCGGTTCTGCCGCCTTTTATAATTATGGAAATTTTCCCAAATGAAGGAGTGATGAGTGTTGCTATTTTACTCGTATCGCCAAAATCGAGCTTACGTAATACAATTCCTTCGGTTTTTACCAGTTCAGGCATTGAACAAATATGGTGGTTTATGTAATTTTTTCTCGGTAATAATTCCGGTAATTAATTCATTAGGGGTTACATCGAATGCCGGAGAGTAAACATCGTAATTATCCGAAGTCATTGGAATTCCGTTAATGTGCGTCAATTCTTTTTTATTTCTCTCTTCTATCCTAATCTCCGAACCATTGTTGCACTTAAAATCGATTGTTGTGGTCGGAGCGGCAATATAAAAAGGAATATTATGATGTTTGCAGAGGACAGCTAAATTATACGTTCCGATTTTATTTGCCGAATCACCATTAGAAGCAATTCTGTCAGCGCCTGTAATAACCAGATCTATTTTTCCCTGCTGCATTAAAACAGCGGCTGTGGAATCTGAATTAATTGAAAACGGAATTCCGGCTTTATCCAATTCGAACGCGGTTAATCTTGAACCCTGCAATAAGGGTCTTGTTTCATCCGCATGAACAAATTTTACTCTTCCCTCTTCAAATCCTTTTTTAATCACATAAAATGCGGTTCCCCCGCCGCTTGTTGCCAGTTGACCAGTGTTACAATGGGTAAGTACCGTACTTTGTTTTTGAAATATTTCCTGTCCGTTTTTAGCAATCGCATCACATTTTGCAATATCCTCTTTGTGAATTAGTGAGGCTGCTTGTAGTAGTTCGCGATAGATATTATCAGAATCTGAAAGTGTTCGGAATTTTTTCTCCATTTCATTAAGCGCCCAGAATAAATTAACAGCAGTAGGACGCGTTGAAGCAAGCCTTTCTTTAACACTTGAAAAATGCTTACCCGCATGGTTTCCATAATATTTTTTGAATGCAAGGGCAAGCGCATACGCTGCTGTGACACCTATTGCCGGAGCGCCTCGCACTTCTAGTCTTTCAATAGCAACCGCAATTCGTTCATAATCATCAGTCTGAATATACTGTTCGGCAAGCGGAAGTTTCGTCTGATCGATAAGTATTAAACTGTCATCTCTGAATTCAATGCTCTTAAAATCATCCATTATCAGTGAATCCTGAAATTCTTTTCAGTTGCAGAAACCTTTCATGAATCTGGAGATAACTTAAAGACTCAATTCCTTTAGTTGAAAACTGTTCAACACAGAAAGAAGCAACCACGCTTCCGAAAACCACAGCGCGTTTCAGGTTTTCGACACTTAAGTCCTGAGTTTTATGCAAATATCCTGTAAATGCACCGGCAAAAGAATCACCGGCGCCGGTGGGATCAATTATATTTTCCATTGGATAAGCCGGAGCCGAAAATATTTCTTCGCCTGAAAAAAGAAGAGCGCCATGTTCACCTTTTTTTATAATTAAATGTTCAGGACCAAGCTGCCTGATTATAGCTGCTGCCTTTATAAGATTCGGTTCTTTGGCCAGTAAGCGGGCTTCGGAATCATTTATTATCAACACATCTACTTTGGGTAAGACTTTTAACAGATCATCTTTTTTACCATCAATCCAGAAGTTCATGGTATCGCAGACAACAAATTTAGGATTCTCAAGCTGGTTGAGCACATTTAACTGAAGCACCGGATCGATGTTACCAAGAATTATGAATCCATCCCGTTTGGATTTTTCAGGAATAACCGGATCGAACTTTTCAAAAACATTTAACTCTGTATAGAGTGATTCACGCATGTTGAGATCATAATGATATTTGCATCCGTATCTAAAAGTTTTTTCGCCTTTGACAACCTGTAAACCTTCCAGATCAATATGGTTTTCATCAAGCAGCCGCAAATGCTGCTCATTAAAATCATCACCAACCACTCCGACAATTCTTATCGGACCGGTAAAATAACTTGCTGAAAGCGCGATGTAAGTTGTTGAACCGCCAAGTGCGTTATCAATTTTATCAAATGGCGTTTCAATGTAATCTAAGGCTATCGAACCTACTACTAAAACAGACAATGTTCACTCTCCTTTTTAGGATGAATAAATTTTTAATCTAATGAAATCCTGATAAATTCCAGGGTGCTTTTTTCATTTATTAAGTATTCTTCAATTAGTTCAACAGCTTTTCGTTGTCCGTACCATGCTAATAATTTTACAGCTTCGTTTCTTTTTACCCATTTATATTCACAATGTTCATCTGATAAAAACACATTGGAACTGTTTTCAACTTCAGCCACAAAAATCGGAACGAGACACATAAAATTATTCTCATGAGAATAAAACGAATTTGTATAAGGAACAACCCAAAATGATTTTGGTTGTAGTGAAGTTTCCTCTTTTAACTCGCGAAGAGCCGTTTCATAAGCTTTTTCATTTTCTTCAATCCGTCCGGTAACCATTTGCCAAAGACCCGGATAAATTTCTTTTGATGATCTTTTCAGGAGAAGAAATTCATATTCATCGTTTCTCTTTCGAACGATATGACACTCTATTAAATTGGAAATTATTTTCATCATCTCAGAAAAATGCTCTTGCTTCCGCTCTTAATGTATTTATTAAACGTCCACTACCATGAAATCGACCTACATAATTTAGTGTAGTTTGAAGATTTGTGCCAATGTTATAATCAAAATTAATCCTGCACAAATAATTTTTACCAATAACATTTCCCTGAATAATTTCAAATGGAATGTAATTTTCTTCAGTATTCGAGATGTACTCTTTTCTTTCCAATTCAAATCTGACTCGCCCTTTTGTCATTAGTGAATAATTAATTCTTACAAGTTGACTGTTGTAGTCAATTTCAGTGGTGGTTGAGGGAAAATAATCCTTGCTCAATCCCGCTGTGAATTCAAAACCTATTTCCCAATTAAGGAAAGGACGATATGAAAAAGAGGTTTTTATTTCATCCGTGATAATTTCACGATTTCGGTTTGAGATATTTGCAGCGCGTACAATATCGGTTTTGTTAGAATATTCGGTCTCGTTCAGAATTTCTTTAATCAATCCCAGCCTGAGTTTCATGCTTCTTTCCCGCGAATAACTTTTTTCAATTCCGGCGTTGAATTCATTCAGATTTTTTTGCTGAAGATATCTGAACCTAAGTGAAAAATCTCTTTTGTTCTTGTGGAAATAAATATCCTGCGAAAAAATATTCGAACCGCTTATGGTTGTTGAGTCTTTCAGAAATGACGAAAGATTAAGAAAATAAATTTTTGAAATATCGGTCTCCCGGCTGTTTTCATAAATTCGCCACGCTGTTTCTGTGTTCACTGCTCTTAAAATATTTGTAAAAAAGTTTTTCTCATCTACCTGTTTCTCAAAATCAATGACCAATCTTGTATTAAATTTTAGATCAACAACAGGAAACAGTTCATCAGTCGGATAGGTTGTAACTATGTAATCGCCATCATAGATGGTTGGTTCAAATTCATTTTCTTCTGCAATTCCATTCCCGTTGAGATCTCCAAGATATTTGTAATTCCCCGCGCCCTGAGCTACTCTGATGAATATTTTTTCCAGACTGCTGTTTTTTTCTGTAGCAGCTTCATAAAAGAGACTTCCTCTTATAAATTCCTGACCGATATTAATATTGTTTTGTGATTTTATGAGAACGGTCTCGTTATTCTGGAATCCCAGTTTCTTAAATTTTTCAGTGAAATTTTTATTCCTAAAAGCAAAATTCAAATTTGAGTAAACGGTTTTCGTACGATAATTCGCCGTGATTCCACGTGTAAATGCCCTCGACGCCAATTCCAGTTTTCCTTCCTGTGGAAATGATTCTTCGCGGTATGAATACGAAGTTGAAATCTCTAAACCCTTGTCTGACAGGAATTGTAATTTAGGAATAATTTCGAGATATCTCAGACTTGCTGAATTTAGTGAATCAAATCCTGAAATCTGATCTTCTCGGTTCTCGTGAATGAAATCAAACTGGAATTTCAATTTATCAATGAAGATAAATGATGATGAGTTTTGCCTTATCCATTTTGTCTCGATATTAGTCAGCTCTGTTGAAACATAATCGATCTCATAGTTAACATTAAATTTATCTTTAATATTTAGGAACAACTTTGACGTGTAACGATCTGAATTAAAACCGCTTCCTTTAGAATATTTTCCGTAAGTCGAATTGATGTTCAGTTCATTGATCGGATTTATTTTTATTTCAAATTCACTGAGATGTTCATTCCCTTCTAAATCAGAAGGTAAGTTATAATGACGATTGAACTCAACATTATCGATCCTGTCAAGCGGATTATAGTTACGGTCAACAAACCTGTCTTTAAAAGTAAGTCCGAACTTACCAAGAGAAAAATCACTTACTCTTAATTCTGTGGGAAGAAGTGCGACTTGTATTTTCCTTGCAAAACCATTGTTGTTATCATCATTGAGCGAAGAAAAACGGTTAGCATCATAAACGCTTCCGGATATTTCAAAACTCGCCTCGATGTTTTTTGTCAGACTTGAATTAACAACAATGTTTCCCAATTGTTTTTTACCAGGCAGCGGAAGAAATCTAATCGGGAGATATTGTCCGTTACCGATTCCGACAAATTTATAATTGCCGATACCATCGCGGATATAATCACCATTGTTTCCAACAAAAGTAAATGACACATGATAGTCGGATGTTGAACTTCCGGGAAGATATTTATAAAAACTAAACTGTTCACCGTTGATAAGCGTATCAACTTTTGTATACGTTCCATTAAGTTTACCCAGTGAATCAGGTTCGGCGAGAATTGCTCCGTTTATAACGGCAGAATATTTATCATCACCCGCATCACGTAAAATATTTTTATCAGCTTCGTCAAGAATTATGTCAAGAGGATTGCTTTGATCATCGGCTTCCTGAAAAAAGTTAACGGCAACATTCAGTCTATTATCAAAGAAATGATTCTCAGTGTTGATCCCGAAATAATTCCTCTGGTACTGTCTGTCAGAATATTCAAAGTCGACAGTAATTCTGCTTGCCGAGGTTATAATTATCTTCGGAGTAAAAAATATTTCCGCTGTTGAATAGTCGAGTGAGTAATCGTTGTTTTCACCTCTCGTGAGTTCTCTTCCGTCAATATACACTCTCTCGCTTCCGGCTATAATTATTATGTTACGCTCATTGTTTTCACCGGTTAATCTGTAAGGACCTTGTACTCCGTCAACACCCATAAAAGAATTTCCCGTGTATTTTCCGCGTGCGGAAGCAAATACAACCGAAGCAGAACTATTCCCGTAAAAAAAATCAGCCTGTAATCCTTTTAATTTACGCTGCACAACACCGAACTCGCCGATCTTCTTTTTATAATCGATGTCACCGAATAAGCCTACTACATTTTTGTGTTTGATTTGAATGAATACTTTATCAATTTCTTCAAGAGTTTCTGTGTTACCGTCAGGTTGAATAGGTGTATTTTCATCAGTTAAAGAGGCGACAATCTCGATATCATCTGTAAGTTTTCCTGATAGTTGCAATCGCAAACCACTTGAGAGTGAAAAATCTTTTGTTGTTCCGACAGAAAATCCCCTCGAAATTGATCCGCTGCTCTGGATATTTTTCCCAAGTATGTTTTCTCTCGAAAACCTTGAAAGTGGAGTTACCATTTTAGTTAATAGCGAATCCTGATTTTCGGTGAGTTTCATTATCTGGAAATCATGTTTCCTGTATTCATTTTTATAAATATTCGGATAATATCTATACGAGACAAAAAAAGTATCTGCGAAATTCAAGGGAAAATTTTCATTGATCATGAGAACATTAGGCGAGGAGAAATAAGTGTAGCTCTCTTTATCAATGAATTTTTCTGAAGTATAAACACGGATAGAATTTGGATTTATATTTCCGGCGCTTAGCGTAACCTGTTCCTGGTTATAATATATGAGGGTATCTACACTATTAAAAAAATCATAATCCTGGGCAAAATAATTATTTACAAGGAAGAGAATAAAAATGATGTGTGAAGATTTTTTCAATTATCTAAGTGGTTTATTAGAGATGGTAAAAATAATTAGTGACAACCTCTTTTTTGACGCAAATGTAAAACTAAACCGATTCTCTTGCAAGAAGAAATAATTCTGTTATTCGTAACGCAGAGCTTCAATCGGGTCTAAGTTAGAAGCTTTTATGGCGGGATAACTTCCGAAAATTATTCCTACTCCTGTTGTAATTGTTAGTCCGATTATAATCCAATCCAGTGGAACGGCAATATTAACGCCTAATATGGAGGCGACAATATTACCCCCTAATACTCCGAAAGTAATACCAATCAATCCTCCAATCTGACTAAGAACAATTGCTTCCAGAATAAACTGAAAACGTATCACCGTTTTTTTTGCGCCTACTGCTTTTCGTATTCCGATTTCACGGGTTCGTTCGGTTACACTGACGAGCATAATATTCATAATGCCCACACCTGCTGCAAGTAGTGCAATAAAAGCAATAATAGCCGAGCCCATTTTAAAATATTTCGTCATATCATTGAATTGATTAATAATCTGCTCGTTGGCAACAATTTCAAAATCATTCTCTTCGAGTGCGGTAACATTTCTTAAAATTCTCAGTCGCGAGATTATTTCATCGATTGTTTCATATAGTTTGTTTTCAGGAGCTTTAACCAGATATTCATAATTAGATTTTTTACCGAAATTTTTAGTATAAACTGTAAGCGGAATCGCTATAAAATTATCGCGGCTCTGACCAACAATACTTCCCATTTCCTTAAATACACCAATTACTTTGAGCACCATTCCGTCAACTTTAATTTCTTTGTCGAGCGGGTCAACTCCGTTGAATAATTTTTGTTCAACATTCTTTCCGATCACACAGTAATTTCTTCCAAAATCCAAATCACTTTGAGATAATGATCTTCCGTACTCAACTTCAATATCAAGAGCATTTAATTGATCGAGGTTAGTTCCCCACACATCAACATTCGGATTTGTTGTTATGTTGTTATACTTTATTATTCGTCTGTAATTGCTTTTTGAAATTCCGATTGCTTCCGGCATTGTGGCAAGAGTTTTTAATTTTTCACCCTGTTCGAGTGTCAGGTCTTTACGATTGCGATATTTTTCATTTAATCCGTGTCCAAATTGAATGGCAGGATATTTTCGAACAACAAATTTATTAGTACCCAGCTGACTAAATACATCTTCAAAAGAATTTTGAATCGCACGGATGGAAGTCATTACAATAAGTATTGTAAACAGACCTATTGCAATTCCAAGAAGAGTTAAGACCGATCTTAGTTTATT
>CAZEXO010000152.1:0-9506 GCA_964516545.1 uncultured Melioribacteraceae bacterium | reverse complement strand
ACCGACGAATTTTAATCCGACTAAATCAGCCGCCTGACCAAGAAAACTTTCGCGAGATACAATTCCCAGAACAGCAATGCCTGCCGCTGAGTGGGGAATAATAATCGGGATATCAATTATTCCGTTTACAATATTCTTCATAGGAAAATTTTTTCGGGCGAGAAGGTACGCCAGCGGAATTGCCAACAATGCGAAAATTAATGTTGCGCCCATCGAAGTCCACAAGCTAAGCCAGATGCTGTCACGAACGCTTTCTTCCTGAATTGCTTCGGTGAACGAACTGAGAGGCGTATTAAAATACATTCCGGCAATAGGTGCAATGATAAACAAAAGGAGAACTCCGCCAAGAAAGGTGAACAATAAACTGAAGGAAGAAATATTTTTAATTTTTCCAAACACTACTGTTAATCTCCAGCCTTCGCATATTTTTTTAACTCATCTGGAATAAATTTGTAAGTATCGGATGAAGAGGGAATAATTGTCGGTTGCCCGTTTTTTTCAAGAATTTTTATTCCTTTGTTTTTATCAAGCGTAAAATGAATGAATTTATAAGCGAGATTATTATTTGGCGCATTTCCCGGAATCGTAAATCCATAAACCATTGGTTCGCCATAAACAATAATTTTTTCACCGGGGATTTTTCCCGTTAGTTCAACCGTAACAGAGCTATAATAATCAATCATTTCTGTTGATTTCAAATTTATTTCATCTGGCAGGATAAGATACTTTAGTCCGTGTTGTTCGGCTACCGAACGGTACAGGAAAATATAATCAAGCTCTCCGGTTTCGAGCAGAGCGAGTAAATCAACTTCTTTCGGCCTGATATACTCGTTATCTTTTCTCAGTAATTTTTCGCTGATGTTTTTTTCTTTATAAAATTTATCAGCCAGCTTTAAGGAAAGTATTGTACGGTAACCGCACGGATCGCTGTTTGGATCAGAACGTCCGAATCTCACATCTTCATTCTGAAGAATTTCAAACCAATTATTCTTATTTATTTTTGATGAGTGCTTTGATTTACCGGTGTAAACAATAGTCATTTCATTAACGGCGAATTTTATACTCCATTTCGCGTGGTCGGGAATTAATAAATCTTCGATGACTTTATAATCAGCCGAGAAAAATATATCGCACTCTTTTTTCAATTCGCTGATTTTTCTGGCGCACTCGCGGCTTCCGGCAATTTCTTTTAAAACTGTTACTTTGGGGTTTTCTTTTTTGAATTCTGTAATTATTTCGTTTATCGGAACTGTAAGACTTCCCGCGTGAAAAATGATGAGTTGGTTGTTCTGGTTTTTCTGGGAGTAAACAAATGATATACTAAACAGGAATAGTACCAGAAGTTTATTAGAAAAATTATTTATTCTCATTTTTCGTTCCTTTTATATCTTCCAGTTTAACATTACGCATACGTTCTTCAATTTGTTTTTGGATATCATCATACAACTTGCTGAAAAAATGATTGTATTCTTTAACCGTATCATCTTTGGCTGACGATGAATCAGCAACATCCAAATCGATAATTTTTTTCTCCTGTAATGCTTCGTAAATTTCGTACATACTGAGCGATGTAAAATCCTGCACGAGATAAAATCCGCCAGCCGGACCTTTTGTGCTACCGACTATTTCTGCGCGTTGAAGCTGCGATAAAATCAACCGCAATTTTGATGCGTTCACTCCGATTTCATCAGCCATTTCCATGCTCGATTTTGCTGCTGGAAATACTTTCGCCAGATAAATCAGAGCTTTTATCGCTGTAGATAATTTATGTGATGACGACATGATTCTTTCTTCTGTTACACATAGTATAACAAATATAATTATGAGGGACAAATTTTAAAAATCGAGGTGGCATTCATTGGGTTTCGGAACTATCTTTTATATATTTGACCGTTGAGTAATATGACAAAATTTATAAAGTCATTGAAAAATTTTAGGAGATTTTTATGGAAATCAAACAATATCTGGAGTCGAGAACTCTTCTCAAAGAATTTATTTACGAAGTGACTCCTATGGATAAAGGCTATTCAGACAAGACGCTTTATATCAATCTTTCCCGCAACGAAATAAAGATTAAAGATGTACCGCCCGAAATGAAGGAAAAATTTATAGGCGGAAAAGGATATGGATTGAAATATTTATGGGATGCTACGACTCCCGAAACAAAATGGAATGACCCTGAAAATGAGATAATTATTTCAGGCGGACCGATTTGCGGAATTACACAATATTCAGGTACTGGAAAATCTCTTGTTGTTACAATTTCGCCTCAGACTGATTCGGTTATGGATAGCAATGTTGGAGGTTTTTTCGGACCATTCCTGAAGGTATGCGGATTTGACGCACTTGAACTTCAGGGTAAAGCTGAAGAAGATGTGATAATTATTCTCGATAGTCGCGATAGCGGAAAAATTTCTATTGAAAAAGCGCCGAAGGAACCGATTGATAGTCACGCGTTATCCGAACTTCTTACTGAAATGTACTCCAGGGATGAATCGGATAAAATGAAAGTTGCTGTTATCTCAGCCGGCACTGCTGCCGAACATTCTTTAATTGGAATGTTGAATTTTAGTTTTTATGATAAAAAGAAAAAACGCGTACGACTGAAACAAGCCGGGCGGGGCGGTACCGGAACAGTTTTCCGAGATAAAAAAATAAAAGCTGTTGTGGCGCTTATTCCGAAATTCGGACCTGATATTAATAATGTTGTAGATATGAAACCGATAATTGAACGCGGTCAAAGATTTAATAAAGAAATGAAAGAACTTGATGAACATCAGAGCGAGATGAAAACAAAGGGAACAGCGCATCTTGTGGAAATTATGAATGACTATGATCTGTTACCCACGCATAATTACAAGTACGGTAGTCATCCTGAAGCGGGGAAAATTAATTCAGAAGAATGGAAAAAATTATTTGAGCAAGGGTCACCGGACGGCTGCTGGCTTGGTTGTCACATGAGTTGCGCGAAAGGCGTAAATAATTATGTTATCAGAACGGGTCCGTATAAAGGTGAATGTGTAATTGTTGACGGACCTGAGTATGAAAACGCCGGTGGACTGGGAAGTAATCTTGGAATCTTCAACACTGATTTTATTGTTGAAGCAAACTTTTATTGCGATACATATGGAATTTGTACAATCACATGGGCGACCACGTTAGCATTCCTTATGGAATGTTACGAAAACGGAATTCTGAACGAGCAACGCACCGGTGGAATTAAACTCAACTTCGGTAACGCTGACGGAGCCATGGAACTTCTTCATCAACTTGCAAGAGGTGAAGGATTCGGAAAAATGGCAGGGCAGGGAGTGCGTAAGTTGAAAAAATATTTTAGCGAACAAAGCTGGGGCGATCCGCAATTTCTTCAGGATATCGGAATGGAAAACAAGGGACTTGAATATTCTGAATATGTTTCGAAAGAATCCCTTGCCCAGCAAGGTGGATTTGCTCTCACGAATAAAGGTCCGCAGCATGATGAAGCCTGGCTGATTTTTATGGACATGGTTAACAATCAAATTCCAACCTTTGAGAATAAAGCTGAAGCTCTTCATTATTTCCCAATGTTCAGAACTTGGTTCGGACTTGTTGGACTTTGCAAACTTCCCTGGAACGATGTTGAACCAGCTAACAACGCTGAAACAAATGAACCTGCAAAAGTTCCTGAACATGTGGATAATTATGTAACGATCTATAAGGCTGTGACAGGAAGAGAATTCAGTAACAAACGACTCATTGAGGATTCGGAACGAGTTTATAATTTCCAGAGGATGTTCAATCTGCGCAGAGGTTACGGAGTAAGAAAATGGGATGCGCAACCTTACCGTGCAGCAGGTCCTGTTACAAATGAAGAATATGAATCGCGTCAGGAAAGGTATGATAAACAGCTTAAAGAATTAGTTGGATTCGATCCCGAAGGAAAATCAACCGATGAGAAAAAAACTGTTCTCAGGAAACATCGTGAATCACAGTACGAAAAACTTTTGGATGCTGTTTACCAAAGAAGAGGCTGGGATAAAAATGGTGTTCCGACACTCGAATTTCTTAAGAAGATTAAAATGGATTTGCCTGAACTTGTTGAACTTCGCCAGAAGTATGACGAAGGCGAGTGGAAATTAAAATAAGTTGTTGAATTGACCCTTCCGGGTTAAGTAATAATCCGGAGGGTTTTTGTTTATGAATCACCCGCCGCTGATCAGATGAATGATATCGACTTTGTCGCCATCCTTAACAAAAGAAGAATCATAATCTGCTTTCTTAACAAGCTTACTGTTAATTTTTACAATCAGATGATTGAATGTGAATTTTTTCTGCTGACGAATTTCGGATATGGATAATTTTTCTTTTGTTGTTTCAAAAACTTCTTCTTTATTGTTAAGAATAATTTTCATTTTTCGAACTTCCCTAGAAGTAATTCAAGAACAATGTTTGCCATCATATTTGCGACAACAGAAACTCTTGGCGCAAGCGGGGGATGATTTTCATCTGCTTCAGTTTCGCCATCACCGACTAGAAATAAATTTCCAAATCGTCTTGTCTTTATGAATTCATTTCTACCCCAACCGGCCATTCCAACGCCTGATACAATTGGTTTATCAGGCAATTCACTTTGAAGAGTTTCAATCAACATCTCTTTCATTTCTGCTCTGTCAAAGGCTTCAAGTATCACATCGCAATCCCGGAAAATCTGTTCAACATTTTCTTTCGTTAATATTATTAGTTGATCTTCCACAATTGTATCAAAATTAATTTTATTAATATTTTTTTTCAGAGCGGTTACTTTATATTCACCGATCTGATCATAGAAATAATACTGACGATTCAGGTTACCTTCTTCAATACTATCAAAGTCCGCTACAATCAGTCTCCCGATTCCAACTCGCGCCAACGCAACAGCTGCATTTGAACCAAGCCCGCCGCATCCGGCAATACCAACACATTTTTCCGATAAGATTTTTTTAATCTCTTGAAAATTCATATCCAATAGAAATCTTTTGACAAAAATATACTGAATATCTGAAAATCGCTCAATTCTTTTTACAAGTTCATAAAAATAACAGAAAAAATTTTCTGTCTGTAAGTTCTTATATTACATCTAATTAGTCATATCACCTAAAACAATCGTTGATAACATACATATAATTATCCAAATATAAGGACTTAGAACTGCATGAAATTCTTACTATTATAACTAAAAGATTGAATCACAATGAAACATAATCTCGAAAGTGTTTTTGGATTTTCAGAAAACATGTAAAAACACGCTAAAATATTGGCATATGATTTGAAACAATAGATTACCTTTTTTATAAGGGTGCGCTTAAGAGAAAAATATTAGCATAAAGACCAAAGATTTGGGGACTGAGTCGTTACGCTTACTCATTCTGAAAATCTGCAATTATTCTATAACTCATTGTACGGTAATATTATGTCGTGCGGATCAGAAAAAAACAGAAAAGCTCTTACAAAATCATTCACTGGTGTGAAGTTAAACAGCTATATCGCTTTGTTATTATTTGTTATTGTTCCGTTATTCTTTTTTGCCAGTTGTAATGAAGATGAGGTTGCGAAATTAAGTTATGAAGAAAGGGAATGGCTGGCAAATAACAACGGACAAATTCGTCTTGGTGTTTATAATATTTGGCCTCCGATTGGTTTTACCAGCAGAGAAGGTGAATACACAGGAATATCTGCGGAGTATATTAAAAGTATCGAGAAAAAATTCAATTTCAACTTCAAGATGGTTCATGTAAATAACTGGGTTGACCTTCTGGCAAAGGTTGAGAACAAAGAAGTTGATATTGTAAATGTAGTAAACCGATTACCTGAATTTGAAAAACATTTATCTTTCACAACGCCCTTTCTGAGAATTCCCTCGGCAATTGTTTCCCGAAAAAACGATAAATATATCAGATCGATTGATGATTTGAGCAAAATGCGTATTGGCGGAGTTGAAGGTTATTCTTCAACTCATTTCTTGTCAAAAAATTATCCTGGTTATAAAGTTACTGCTATTCCAAGTGATTTTATTGGAATACAGGAAGTTTCATACAACCATCTTGATGCCGTAATTACTCCGATGCCCGTTGCATCTTATTATATCGAAAAAGAAGGAATATCTAACTTGGTTATCACCGGTATAGGTTACTCGTATGAATTGGCTTTCGCGTCGCGGAATGATCAGCCCATTCTTAACAGCATTCTGAATAAGGGACTTGCTGCAATAACTCCCTCTGAACGGAGCGCTATTTATGAAAAATGGATTAGTTATAATCAAATTGAAATCTGGCATACTCAAACATTCTGGATTATTGTACTATCGGTGATCGGTGCTGCACTTTTAATTGTAACTGTTGTTCTTGTCTGGAATAAAACACTCAAAAAACAGGTTGAGGAAAGAACCAAAGAAGTTCATAAAGAATTAAGTGAAAGACTGAAAGCCGAACAGGAATTACTCAAGGCAAAAGAAAGAGCTGAGAGATCCGACAGAATAAAATCAGAATTTTTAGCTCAGATGTCTCACGAAATCAGAACACCGGTTGGAGCGATAATGAGTTTCTCTTCCTTACTTCGGGAACAGCTTGAGGATAAAATAAGCGATGACTTAAAAGATGGTTTCGGAATTATGCATCGTGCCGGACTAAGAATCATGCGTACGATCGATCTAATTCTCAACATGTCTGAACTCCAAACGGGTACTTATGATTATCAACCTCGTGAAATAGATCTTGAGAACGATATCCTGACAAACATTGAGTTTGAAATGAAACAGGTCGTTAAGGATAAAAAACTCGACTTCCGCATTAATAAGCACACAGCGACAACAAAAATTAAAGCCGATGATTATACTGTCAATCAGATTTTAACTAACCTCATTGATAATGCAATCAAATATACAAACAAAGGAAAAGTTGAGGTGAATGTTAAACGCACCTGGGATAAGAGACTCGCAATTGAAGTTGCCGATACCGGTGTTGGAATTTCTAAAGAATATCTCCCTAAATTGTTCGAACCATTTACACAGGAAGAAATGGGTTACACACGCAGATTTGAAGGTAACGGACTGGGACTTTCATTGGTTAAAAGGTACTGTGAACTTAACAATGCTGATATTTATGTGGAAAGCGAGAAAGGTAAAGGTTCTAAGTTTACTGTTGTTTTTCCAACGGAATGAAGAATTACATTATGAATTATTTATGATTGACATCCGGCTTAAAGCATCGTCTGAAGAAGCATTTTGATATTTGTCATTCATTAAGAAAAATAATTTTTGTTTAGTTCTCAGTTAGTCAAAGTAATTTTTAATAAGCTGATTTCCGTAAAACCATTTTCGCAAATTAAATACGTATCTCACATCTTCATGAAACATTAAATCTTTCTCATGCGAATTCCTCAGGAAATTGTTATTTTACACTCGTCAACGATTCAAAAGTCATTATAAAAATAATTCTTAATTTCAACCGGAGTGTAATGAGCCAGGGAAGAGTCACAATTAAGGATATCGCGCGTGATCTGAATTTATCTACTTCAACGGTTTCAAGGGCATTAAGGAATCACCCGGAAATCAGTGAAAGAACAAAAAAGCTGGTTGTTGAATACGCAAATTCTCATGATTACCAGCCTGATGCAATAGCTCAGAGTCTTAAAAACGCCCGTACAAATACCATCGGCGTAATTGTTCCTGAAATTAAACATGATTTTTTTTCGGCCGCATTGAATGGTATTGAGGATGTTACAACCACTGAAGGATTGACTATCATGGTTTGTAAATCCAACGAAAGCTGGGAGCGTGAAGTGATGAATACGCGAGCGCTTATGACAAACAGAGTCGCCGGATTTATTATTTCAATCGCTCAGGATTCCGTTAATCACGACCATTTCCAGAATCTGAAAGAGAAGGGAATTCCGATTGTATTCTTTGATAGAATTGCCGAGGATATTGACGCGAACAAGGTTTTGATTAATGATTTTGAAGCTGCTTTCAGAGCTACAGAATATCTCATCAAAAAGGGATACAAAAGAATCGCTCACATAAAAGGTCCTGAAACCCTGATAATCGGGCGCGAAAGACTCAACGGTTACAAAGCTGCCTTAAAAAAACACGGAAGAAATATTCAGACGAACCTGATTATCCCCGGCGGACTTTATGAAGAAGATGGAATAAGAGCATTTAAAAAAATTCTTAAAATGAAAAAAATGCCCGACGCAATTTTAGCAGTTACTGATCCGGTTGCTATTGGAGTATTCGTGATGATGCGTCAGCATAAACTGAAAATCCCTGATGATATCGCGCTGATGGGATTCAGTAATGATAAAATTACTTCTCTGGTTGAACCTGCAATATCAACAGTTGCCCAACCGGCTTATGAAATGGGATCGGAAGCTGCCCGTATGCTTTTGGAGGAAATAAAATATAAAGGGAATAATTATCAACACAGAACTGTTGTTTTATCATCCCAGTTAATTGAAAGAGATTCAACATAAATTTATTATTACGGAAGAATGAAAATCCTTACTCGGAAATTAAACGAAGATAAAATACCGGGAATGAATATGAAAAACCTGACCATGTTTTTTTTGTTTCTTTTATCTGGCGGTGTTCTTGCTCAATCAAATGAAGTTGAATGGCAAAATCCGCTTGTTTCCGGAATAAATAAAATCGAGCCTCATGCTTTTTTTATTCCATATTCATCAGTCGAAGAAGCATTAACCGATGAATGGGAAAACTCGCCGTATTTTCTTTCACTGAACGGGAAGTGGTTATTCAGTTGGGCTCCGAAACCTTCGGAAAGAAAAAAAGACTTTTACAAAAAAAATTATGACGTCAGTAAATGGAACGAGATTGACGTACCCGCTAACTGGGAACTTCAAGGTTACGGTGTACCGATTTATATTAACAATGGGTACCCGTTTCCCAAAAACCCGCCATACATTGACGGAAAAGATAATCCGGTTGGATCTTACAAAAAGGAATTTAGAATTCCTGATGACTGGCGGGGAAGGCGAGTAATACTTCATTTCGGCGGTGTTTCCTCGGCGATGTATGTTTGGGTTAACGGTGAAAAAGTCGGATATAGCGAGGACAGCAAAACACCCGCTGAATTCGATATTACAAATTATTTGAAGAAAGGTAAAAATAATCTTTCGGTTGAAGTTTACAGATGGAATGACGGAAGTTATCTCGAAGATCAGGATTTCTGGCGCTTAAGCGGAATTGACCGGGATGTATTTCTCTATTCAGTGCCTAACATTTTTATTAACGATTTTTTTGTTATTGGTGATTTAGACAGCAGTTATCAAAACGGAATTTTAAAAGTAGATATTGAAGTTTCGAACCCGCTCGATGAACCTTTTTTTAATTATTCGCTGCGTTATAATATCTACAGCGCTGACGGTAGAGCGTTGTTCGAAAACGCTGGTGAAGTAATGTTTGATCTTCAATCCGAAAATTCATATAAAACATATTTTCAGAGAAACATTGCTGCGCCGAAAAAATGGACCGCAGA
>CAZEXO010000151.1:0-9592 GCA_964516545.1 uncultured Melioribacteraceae bacterium | reverse complement strand
ATAGTAAATCGGTGAATCGGTGATTGCGGTCGGTGAATGAAGTGACAAAGCGAAATTTTGAGATTTCATTCTGATTTCTCAAATAATTCAAAAAAATCTAACGAAATTCTTATTTAATAAACAGAGTCATCAGCATGTAATAGCTGATGACAAGAATTATTCTTCAAGCCTATTTGTATCTTCACCCGCTGGTAGTTCCTGAACATCTTTTAATTTTCTTTCGATGGCTCTTGTCCGCACTTTGGCGGTGTCGATTGAGTCGCTTGCCTGTCTGAGCTTATCTTGTGTTTTTTCAAGAACATCGCCGAATTTTCCGAATTCGTTTTTTACCGAGCCAAGCAGTGACCAGACTTCGCTTGATCTTTTTTCAATTGCCAAAGTTCTGAAACCCATTTGAAGACTATTGAGAATAGCGGTTAAAGTTGTCGGTCCGGTGATAATAACTTTATATTCATTCTGAATTTTTTCGAATAAACCGGGACGCTGCATAATTTCCGCGAAAAGTCCTTCAACAGGTATAAACAATAAAGCTACATCTGTTGTGTTCGGCGGGTCGATATATTTTTCGAAAATAGATTTAGCCTCGCTCTTTAATCTGTTTTCAAGAGCCTTTGAAGTCTCTTCGATAAGCGGTAAATCAACTGCTTCTTTCGCGTTCACCAGTCGTTGATAATCTTCCATAGGAAATTTTGCATCGATAGGAAGCCAGCAAACTCCGTTTTTATTTTCGCTTCTTCCCGGCATCTTTATGGCAAATTCAACTCTGTCTTTGCTTTCGCGTTTTGTCGAAATATTTTTTGCATACTGTTCGGGTGTTAAAATCTGATCGATCAAATTTTCAAGTTGAATTTCACCCCAGGTGCCGCGTGTTTTAACATTTGTCAAAACTTTTTTCAAATCACCAACCCCAACGGCAAGATTTCTCATTTCGCCTAAACCTTCGCGAACAGCTTCGAGCCGTTCACTAACAATTTTGAAAGACTCACCCAGTCTTTTTTCAAGAGTTGAGTGAAGTTTTTCATCAACTGTTGCCCGCATTTCTTCAAGCTTTTTACCGTTACTTTCCTGAATGTCTTTTAATTGCGAGGCGACTTTATCCTGAAGTTTATCAAATTTTTCCTCGTTAGTTTTGGTAAGAGAATCGAGTCGCGAGCTTAACTGCTCACTGATCAGTTTGATGGAATTACTTAATTCTTCGCGCTGGGTTTTTGTATTGTTTGAAAATTCCAGACGGTTACGGGAGAATTCATCCTTGAAGGATTTATCTAGTCGATCAATCAATTCGGTGAATGATTTAATAAGAATTTCATCACATGAACTCGTTTCAAACGATTGTACTTTTTTGTAAATTAAAAACCCGATAACTAAAGTTACCGTGGAAATCACTAACGCTATGATTGTCAATATTTCTGGCATTTTTTCTCCATTGATAGGCATGGTAAAGTTACACATTAATTGAAAAAATCTAAACCACAATATTGAGCGATATGAAAAAAAAGAAAGTTATCATCGGGATTTTAGGATCATTATTGTTGTTAATAATTGCGGGAGTAATTTTTTCATATTTCATTCTGCAAAAATATTTGCCTGAATATGAAGGAGAAGTCATTGTTCAGGGGATTATTGAGCCGGTAAAAATTTATCGCGATTCATTATCGGTGGTTTACATTGTTGCCGAAAAGGAGCTTGACGCCGCCTTTGCGCTCGGTTTTGTTCACGCACAGGAAAGAATGTTTCAGATGGATATGATCAGAAGGGCGGGGGAAGGAAGACTCAGCGAAGTAATGGGAAGAAAAACTGTCGACTTTGACAAGATGTTCAAAACACTCGGACTGTATGAAACCTGCAAAAAACATTACCCGTTGCTGAGCGAAAAAAGTAAAAATTATATGGAAGCATACACAAAAGGAATTAATACCTATCTCGAAAGAAACAAAGGTAATCACAGTATTGAGTTTGATTTGCTTGGTTATGATCCTTATCCATGGAAACCTGAGCATTGTTTATTGATAAGTAAAATGATGGCCTGGCAATTAAATATCGGGTGGTGGTCGGATATTACATTTGCCCATCTTCTGCAAAAACTTCCCGCTGAAAAAGTAAGAGAAATAATTCCCGATTATGAAGAGAACGCCCCTACAATTATTCCAACAGATTACCGAACGCAGGAAATTGTCGGGTTGGATTTTATCAAACTGAATAAAAATTTCCGTGATTTTTTTAATCTGACTGGCACACATATCGGATCGAATAATTGGGTGGTTAACGGAAACAAATCGGAAAGTGGTAAACCGATAATCGCGAATGATCCGCATCTTTCGTTGCAGGCGCCGGGTACTTGGTTAGTTGCCGTAATCAAAAGCGATAACTGGAATGTTTCAGGATTTACTCTACCGGGTTCACCCGGAGTTGTGATTGGGAAAAATGAAAATATTTCCTGGGTACTGACAAACGTGATGGCTGACGACTGCGATTTATATATTGAAAAACTTGACGCGGAGAAGAAAAAATATTTACTTGACGGTGAGTGGAAAAATCTTGAAATCAAACGCGATACTGTTTGGGTTAAAGATTCGTCGCATGTTGGATTTGAGATTCGGAAAACACATCGCGGACCGATTATCAGTGATATTCATCTTTACAATTCATTCTATGAAGGGGATAAACCCGGGGCTGATATAAGCATGCGCTGGACGGCTTACGAATTCAGCGATGAATTATTCGGGTTACTGTCCGTCAATCAGGCAAGTGACTGGACTAGTTTTAAAGAAGGGGTAAAACATTTTACGGTTCCGGGTCAGAATTTTGTTTATGCGGATAAAGAAAATAATATAGGTTACATCTGCGCTGCGAGATTACCAAAAAGGAAAATGAACAGTCCCACCATGGTTTATGACGGAGTTACATCCGAATATGACTGGCAGGGTTTTATTCCTTTTGAAGAAATGCCGATTCTTTTTAACCCATCTGAAAATTTTATCGCTTCGGCAAATAACAAGACGATACAATCATTTCCTTATCACATCACTAATACATGGGAACCACCTTCAAGAATAAAACGAATAACTGAACTACTGACGGGAAAAGAAAAACACAACGTGAAAGATTTTCAAAAATATCAGAACGATTTTTATTCTCATTATGCAAGGGAGATTGTTCATTACATTCTGAACGCATTCAAAAATTTTGATATCAAAGATAAAAATTTATCTGAGACTCTTGAGTTATTCGGGAAATGGGACTATGTGATGGACAAGAATAGTCAGGTGCCGACAATTTATGCGGTGTTTTTCCAGAATCTGCTTAAAAATATTTTCATGGATGAAATGGGCGAACCGCTTTTCAATGAATATGTTTTTCTCGCGAATATTCCCTATCGAGTAGTTAAACAGTTATTGAATAATCCTGAATCGCAATGGTTTGATGATGTTGATTCTGGTGAATATGAAAATCGTGATGGTATTATCAGAAAAAGTCTTGCGGATGCGTTGACATGGCTGGAAAAAAATCATGGAAAAGAAATAGTTAACTGGCAATGGGGAAACATTCATCAAGTTTTATTTAAGCATCCGTTTCATGGACAGTCATCGATCCTTGATAAACTTATTGATATCGGTCCGTTTCCGATAAGTGGTGATGGTACAACTGTTTTCAATACCGAGTATTCTTTCAATAATCCATACATGAATAACCTTGGACCATCAATGAAATTTATATATGATTTCAGTAACCCCGAATCATTTCTGTTTGTTACAACAACTGGACAGTCGGGACATTTTAATAGTCCGCATTATAGCAACATGACTCATCATTGGCTGAGAGGAAAATATTATTCAGTAAATACAAATTTATCTGTTATACAAAAGTCCGGACTTAAGGAATTATTACTACTACCTGATTAAACTTTTTTTACTGTTAAGCAGTTTATCACGGAAAGTATTAAATTGCATAAGCAAATAACAGAAAGGATTTATGAAAGTTACTGAACATTTGGCGAAAGCAAAAAATCCACTTATAAGCTTCGAAATTATTCCTCCGAAACGGGGCGGAAATGTAAAACAGATACTGGAAGTTCTTGATGAGCTAATAAAATTCCATCCTCCGTTTATTGATATAACAAGTCATGCTGCCGAAGTAATTTATGAAGAAGATCATAAAGGCAACTATAAAATGAAAATAAAGCGTAAACGCCCCGGCACTCTCGGCATATGCGCTTTAATTCAAAATAAATATAACATCGACGCGGTTCCGCATGTAATTTGTCAGGGATTTACCAGAGAAGAAACTGAAGATTTTTTAATCGAACTTCATTATCTCGG
The DNA here is from genome assembly GCA_964516545.1 of uncultured Melioribacteraceae bacterium. GTDB lineage: Bacteria > Bacteroidota > Ignavibacteria > Ignavibacteriales > Melioribacteraceae > JAHISV01. The sequence continues at coordinate 5,273 of CAZEXO010000151.1, read as the reverse complement.
AATCGATAACGTCCTTGCCATTCGAGGTGATGAAAGCAGTTTCCAGAAACCGCTGAAATTCGGAAGAAGTATTAATAATACGGCTGCTGAACTGGTAAAACAAATATCCGATATAAATAACGGTCGATATATCGAGGATTCACTTATGGATGCGGATTCAATGGATTTTTGTATTGGCGTTGGAGGATATCCCGAAAAACATTTCGAATCACCCAATCTTGCCGCAGACATAAAATATACAAAGACTAAAGTTGACGCCGGTGCGAATTATATTGTAACACAGATGTTTTATGACAACAAGAATTTTTTTAATTACGTTGATCTGTGTCGTAAAAACGGAATTGATGTGCCGATCATTCCCGGGCTAAAAATTATTACTCATAAAAATCAGTTGAATAATCTTCCGAAACATTTTCATATTGATTTGCCTGATGAACTTGTTGATGAAATCACCGCGGCAAAACCGGAACATGTGTGTGATATAGGAATTGAGTGGGCGAAAAAACAGATTGAAGAACTCATGAATAAAAACGTACCTGCGATACATTTTTATATAATGCAAAACACTGCTCCGATTACAAAGCTTTTATCCAAAATAAAAATATAAACAGATGAAAATATTATCGAGTAGGAAGTTTACCGTTTTGCCGAAGAGGAAATTTCGTAAGCTTAATTGGGGGGTTGCCGGGTGCGGTAATTTTACCGAGAATTATTTTCTCCCGGCTTTACAGACACTTCAAAAAAGTAAACTTATTTCCGTCTACAGTAATAATATCAACAGGGCTAAAGAAATTTCCGGAAAGTTTTCGGCGGATAATGCGTTCAGTGATTATGATGAATTCCTTTCGAGCAATATTGATATTGTTTATATAGGAAGCAAGAATTCAGATCATTACGACCAGGTAATTAAAGCTGCTAATGCGGGTAAACATATTTTATGTGAAAAACCTATGGCTCTGAATTCCAATCAGGCTGAAGAGATGGTTAAAATATGTGAAGAAAAAGGTGTTATGCTGATTGTAAATTATCTTCACAGATTTCATCCGATTGCGCGGAAAGCGCGTGAACTTGTAAACAAAGGTATGCTGGGTAAAATCGTATCCATTTCTGTTTCCTTTAATATAGACCTGGCGCCAAATGATAATTATAGATTCAAAAAGGAATTTAGCGGCGGCGGCGCACTATGGGATCTGGGAACTCACATGATTGATCTTCTCAGATTTTTCGGAGGTGAAATAGCGGAAATAAAAGGTTATACCGATAATGTGATTTATAAAAGTGAAGTTGAAGATTTCGCAAGCGCGTTGGTTAAATTCGAAAATTCAGGTTATGGCAATTTTACTGTTTCTTACAGTAATAAAAAGGCGTTTAACCGGGTTGAAATTCTTGGTTATAAAGGAGCAATCGGAATAGAGAATCTTATCGGTGCGCGGGGTTCTTCAGCAAAACTTTTGATTAATCTGGATGGAGAAGCAAAAAAATCATTCCGCAAGAGAGCAAATAAATTGGGGTATCTTCTGAGAGATGTTCAAAAAGTATTATTGAAAAATGATACAATGGATTTTTCCGGACGGGATGGTTTAATTAATATCAAATTAATGGAAGAACTTAAAAAGTAATTCACTGAACTGAAGAAGTTGTTAAAAGTATTGCTCAAGAGAAAAAAATTCTGGATGGTTATGAACAATTCTGAAATTAAAGTAACGCTTTTAGCGGGTGGAGCTTCACCCGAAAGAGAGGTATCAAAAGAATCGGCTCAGGCTGTTTACAAAGCTTTGATTACACTAGGATATCGGGTAAAACTCATTGATCCGTCTTATGGAAAAAACCAACCCGATAATATTGAAGATTATTTCAAGCCAAATGTTGATTTCAGCGGCGTGTCAAGCGCAAATTATATTGATGCGCTCAACAATGAGACGCTTAAGGATACAGATGTGGTTTTCATCGGATTGCATGGTAAGTGGGGAGAAGATGGCGGTGTGCAATCAATTCTTGAATTAAATAATAAAAAATACACAGGCTCAAAATTATTACCGAGCGCTCTGGGGATGGACAAAAACTTATCGAAAATAATGTTTCAGCATTTCAACGTAACTACTCCCAAATGGTTTGTAATTGAAAACAATGAATCAAGATTGAAATTAGTTCAGGAAAAGATAAAAACATTTTTCGGATATCCTTGCATAATAAAGGCAAATGATTCAGGCTCAACAATTGGTCTGGCGGTTTGTCGCGGTGACGCAGATGTTGAAAATGCAATTAATGTTGCTGGTAAATATTCGAATAAAATAATTATTGAACAATACATTCCCGGTCATGAGCTGACGGTTGCTGTTCTTGACAGACAAGCTCTGCCACCCCTTGAAATAAGGCCGAAACACGGATTGTACGATTATGAATGCAAATATTCAGACGGTATGAGCGAATATATTGTACCGGCTGAGCTGCCTGAAAAAGTATTGCAGCATCTGCAACATCAGGCTTTACTTGCCTATGAATCAATCGGATGCTCGAATTATGCGCGAATCGATTTCAGAGTTAATGAAAATCATCAGTCTTTTTGTCTTGAAGTAAATACTTTACCAGGAATGACAAGTCATTCACTCGTTCCTAAAATGGCAAAAGCGGTAGGTATTTCCTTCGAAGAATTAATTGATAGAATTATCAAGTATGCCTTGAAATGACCGACAAACTGAAAAATATGGTTTTCTACGTTTTGTATTTAGGTCTTGTCGTTTTTCTTATTGGGTATTTGGTTTTTAATGATTACGGGATATTAAAATATCTTAAGCTAAAAAATGAAATTTCAGAATTGGCAAATGAAATAAAAAAAACAGAAGATAGCATTACCATTCTTGAAGTGGAAATTGATTCTCTTAATCATAGTCTGAACAAGATCGAGGAAGTAGGGCGTGAAAATCATCACATGCTCAAAAGAGAAGAGAGAGCATATTACATACAGGAAAATTAACGAATCACATACTTTGAAAAATAAAAGAGAAATACCCCATCAACCTCTTGCAGAAAGAATCCGTCCTAAATCTTTAGATGATTTCCAAGGACAGGAGCATTTGGTCGGACCGGGTCAGCCGCTAAGAGTGATGATAGAAAATGATTCTATCAGTTCATTTATACTTTGGGGTCCGCCTGGCACAGGAAAAACCACTCTGGCGAAAATTATTTCAACAGTCACTGATTCTGAATTTTTCAAGCTAAACGCAGTATCATCAGGCGTAAAAGATGTAAGGGGAATTATCGAAATTGCTAGAAAAAATCTCGATTACAACCGACGAACCATTCTGTTCATTGATGAAATACATAGATTCAATAAAGCTCAGCAGGATGCCTTGCTTCATTCCGTTGAATCTGGTGAAATTATTTTAATTGGCGCTACAACTGAAAATCCTTCTTTCGAAGTTATTCCGGCCCTCAGATCAAGAGCTCGTGTTTTTGTATTGAATGAGCTTAGTAAAAATGATTTAGATAAAATCATTAACAGCACAATTTCGGCTGATGTGTTTCTGAAGTCATTGAATATTTCAGAGATAGATAAAGATTATTTGATTTTTATCTCAGGAGGTGATGCGAGAATATTGTTAAATGTTCTCGAAGCATCCATTCTGCATGAACTTGAAAAAGATGAGATAATAATTTCGAAGGATGTTATACAAAAAATTGTTCAAAAAAAAAATCTGGCTTATGATAAAGGAGGCGAGGAACATTACAATGTAATTTCCGCTTTTATTAAAAGTGTGAGAGGAAGTGATCCGGATGCAGCTGTTTATTGGCTTGCACGAATGCTTGAAAGTGGTGAAGACCCTATTTTTATTACCCGAAGGCTGATTGTGCTTGCCTCCGAAGACATAGGAAATGCCTCGCCAAATGCATTACTTATCGCCGAAGCTGCTTTTAGCGCTGTTGAAAAAATCGGGATGCCCGAAGCGAGAATTATTCTGTCGCAATGTACTACCTATCTTGCCAGTTCGCCCAAAAGTAATGCCTCGTATTTAGCAATAGATAAAGCAATGAGTGATATTCGAAATTTACCTGCTTATGGCGTTCCACTTCATTTGAGAAATGCACCCACTAAACTTATGAGTGAATTGGGTTATGGAACCGAATACAAATATCCTCACGTCAAACCCAATCATTTTATTGAACAGGATTATTTCCCAAGTGAGATTAAGTATCGAAAATATTATTCTCCTTCAAATCAGGGGTTCGAAAAAACAATTCTCGAAAGGCTGAGGGAATTCTGGACAAAAAGAAAATATTAATCTACTGAAATGAACATCTTTCCGGGGAGTTGTCTTACCAAACCTTTAAACTCGAGCTGTAATAAATAAACCAAACATTCAGAAGTATCGATTGATACTTTTTCAGATAATTCATCAATATGCAGCGCGCCGTCTGTAAGAGAGGTGAATATTTTCTCCTCAAACAAACTAAGCTCCAGATGAGAGATATCCGGTTTTCTATTAATGTGTTTATGTGTTAGATTCAGTTCATTCAAGATATCATCCGCATTCTGAACCAGCTTTGCTTCACTCCGCTTAATCAAAAGATTTGTTCCTTCACTTTGGCTGACGCCCAAATTACCGGGAATAGCAAACACTTCTCTATTTTGGTTTAGCGCGTGGGCAGCTGTTTGAATTGCACCGCCATTACAGCGTGTTTCAATAACCAAAGTGCCCAGAGATAATCCTGAAATAATTCGATTTCGTTTAGGGAAGTTTTGTGCATCGGGTTTTGTACCGAGAGGAAATTCACTGATCACACAGCCAATATCTTTGATGCGTTTAAACAGTTGAGAATTTTCCGGGGGATAAATAACATCCAATCCGGAACCAATAACTGCAATAGTTTTTCCTCCTGATTTTATGGCTGTTTCATGGGCGATTGAGTCAATTCCACGGGCTAATCCACTTACTATCGTTACATCAGCTTTACATAATTCAGTAGTGAATTTTCCAGCCCAAATTTTTCCATAATCAGTCGGTGTTCTTGTACCGACTATAGCAACACAATTGCTGCTCAACTCATCAACATTTCCCAAGATGTATAAAAGCAAAGGAGGATAGAACACATTTTTCAGCAGTAAAGGATATTTATCATCCCATAAAGAAATAACCGAACCGCCCATTTTTTCTATCTTATGCAATTCTTTTTCTGTCATTTTCAAGTGATAATCAACAGATTGGGCAGCGTTCCCTATTTTATGGAATAACGAACTACTTACTCGTTCAACAGAATCAAAATCTTTCGGAGTG
>CAZEXO010000150.1:0-9653 GCA_964516545.1 uncultured Melioribacteraceae bacterium | reverse complement strand
TCCGAATAACATTGATTTCGTTTCATAACCAAGAACTCTTAAATAAGCGCATAAATAAGCGCTGTCATGTCCATCCGAACTATAAATCAAAACCAATTTATCAGAAGGAATTTTTTGTATATAATCATCGCTCAAGTGATTGTTTTTCACGGGCGGATTTATATTTCGTGTTCCGGGAGGATGTGAAGGTAAGTTAGGGTCGGAGCTTCCGCTAAGTTGAAATAGATTCTGATCTCCGTAACAAATCATTACAGGATTCTCAAATTTATTTTGCGTATAGTCATAATAATTATAAGCGTCTGTGAAGCGAAAGAAGATCGATTTTGGATTGACAATTTGAAAATCAATAGTATTAATATCATTTAATACCTGGACAATTCTTCGATGCAATTTCTCTTCTGTATTATTTCCTTCAAGCTCATTAAGCATTGGAAGAGGCGTGTGTGGAAATTGAGGTAAAATATAATTGTCTAAATAGTAGTCTAAATCACCCGGATAAGTATTAATATTGTTCATCCATTCATAGGCGAAATCGGCATTCCATGCTGACATTCCGTAACGAAGCACAAGAACATTATTCAATCCATCGAGTTTTGCCAGACACGCTAAGAATGCCGACTCGAATCCATTCCTACAAACAAGCACTTTAGCCTTTGCAGAAACTGAATCAAGTCCTCTTAAATGATCAAGCAACCTATTTTTTGCGATATTTACTGAACCGGAAATATGCCCTGAAAGGAAATCTTCGCGGGAACGTACATCAATAACATGGTAATTCCCAAGCGAAACATATAGTTGATAGCTGTTGATAGTTTCGGGTTTCCCTTCATTAAATCTGTATCGTCCTGTTGATTCAATATAACTAAGCAGAAGCGGGGATTCGGAGTTTTCCGAATTACTCAAAACAGTAACCGGCGGTTCTTCAATACATGATTGAAAAAACAGAAATATAATTAACCATAATAAGTTTTTGCTCATTCTTGTTCACTCATTAAAATTCTCATGGATTAGTACCTGTAACATAAGGGTAGTTACCATATTTCCCGGGAGAAAAAGCGTCTTCCCTGATTTCATCGGTAGCGCTGAAAATCATTCCGTATACTTCAAAATAAAAAGTCATTCCCTCATATTGAAAACTATTTGTTCCATATTGCATTGATTTTGCATCATAACCTAACAACCTGAGCAAAGCAACAACAAACGCTGAAGAATGCCCGTCAGAACTATACAGAACCACTGGCTGAGTGTTACTGAGGAAGTGTACGGAATTTGAAACACGATAATCAAATTGAAGCGGAATGTTCAACCAGTATGTTCCAATAGGATGCGAGGGAAGAAAATCATATTTAGTTGGATATAAAGAGTACAATGATCGTCCGCCATAACACAAAAGAGTGATTTGTTCAAAGACTCGTGAATTTTTATTGTAGTATTGATAGACATCTGAAAAATCACAATACACAGTTTCCGAATCTAATAAATCACTGCTGATTTTTTGAGGAGCACTTAACAGAGTTTTAATTCGTTGATTAACCTGATTTTTAATTAGTCTGTCCTCAGGTAGTTGAATTACGGGAAGCGGATGATGTTCTTCAGGGAAAATTGATTTATTATCTAAAGGGTACTGAATATCATTCTGTTCAATAGTTTTTATGTTGTTGCTCCAGATGGACGCAAAGTCTTCATTCCAGGACGCCATTCCATATTTTAAGGCAGCAACATTCCGAAAACCATAAGTCCCGATCAAACATTGCGCGTAGGATGATGATTGTCCGTTATTACACACAAGCAAATAAGTTTTATTCCCACCGTTTTGGAGGTTCTCTAAATACGTGATTAAAGAATCTGTTCTCACGTTTATTGCACCGCTTATGTGCCCATTAGTATATTCCTCGCGAGTTCTTAGATCAATAATATGATAATTATCCGGATTGGAGTAAACACTAAGTGGTGTCACTAAGTATGGTTCTCCCAGAGCATTTCTGAAAAATCCTTGTGAATTAATGTAAGCCAGCATCAGGTTTGCATCAGTATCATCGGGAGGAGCTGAACCGGGCAGGAATGTTTCCTCCAGGCAGCCCTGAAAAATCAGTAAGACAAAAAATATTTCTGCAAATCTCTTTTTCATAAGTAACTGAAAATCTTTAATTGTTCACTGTAATATTGAGAACAGATTTTGCTGATCCGGTAAATGCTCCGATAACTTTGTCTCCTGAAATATTCGTATAAATCGGCGAACCTCCCTGTGTAAGAGAATTTTCAATGGATGAATTTTTTGCTCTTGAGTTATAATAGTCGCCGAAATTTTTACCGAAGGCATACACGATTACTTTCAAATGATTTTGTTGAGTATTCTCAAATACTGAATCGGGTATCGTCTGAGTTCTGATATCGACAATTTGATTATCACCTTTGCTGTCAACTATCGAATGGAAATCATCTGCTTGTAAAATTATTCGGTCATCAGAATTTATATACGCCCATAATGCGCCGTATGATTCATCAGGTTTACCGATTATTTCCACATTAATTATTTTGTCATTCAGAGCAACTTTTCTTGCCATCGGTTGAAAGGGGATAACGGATTTACCGTAAAATTTTTTTCCTTCAATATCAATGAACAATTCATAATACTGACCGGATGCCGGGTAAATAGTGTTAAACGGCAGATAGCATCCGTCGGCTTCATAGGAAAGCGGAATAATTTCGAGGTTATTCATCTTAAGGTAAGCTACCGCGTTGGTAATTTCACCTTCCTCGATTTTATAAGAAGAATTAAGCGGAAGTGTTCGTGTAATCCATATTCCTTTAAATGCCGACTCAAGAGGAATCTCGCCATAAATTACAGTTACATCAACATATGGTAACTCAAGATTTATTATTTCTGTTTCCTGACAGGAAATAAAGCTGAAAATAATAAATGTGAGGAGTAAAACTTTCTTCATGTGCAACCTGTTATAAATTTATTTTAATTCCGGCTGCAGGAATAAACGGGAATAATACTATTTGTTTTACCTGCGGGATAATTTCTTTTTGTCCGGTTTCATTGTTGATTTGTTCTGTTAATAAAAGATATTGCGCGAATACATTCTGACGATTATAAAGATTGAACAGTGTGCAATAAATTGTCATATCTGATTTTTCGAATTTAATATCATAAGTGAAGCTGATGTCAAGTTTGTGATGCGCTGGCAATTTATGTCCGTTTCTCTCGGTATACAGAAGAAGTATTTCGCTTCCCTGATCCATTCCCATTTGTTGAGCCTGAAACTGACCATATGGCATTGTCATTCCTTGCCCGGTTGCGTAAGTCCAGGTGGCGCTCGCCGAAAATTGTTCGGAGAATTTATATGCGATCACTAATGAAGCATCATTCCTCCTGTCATATCTGGGGTAAAAAATTCTTCCGAGATTCAAATCATTAAATAAACGCCTGGTATATGAATGTGTGAAACCAATCCAACCGGTGAACTTCCCCATGGATTTGTTAAGGAAAAATTCAATGCCGTATGCCTCACCTTCGCCTTTGGTTAGTAATTCATCAACAGGAGTTGTCGGACGGAATTTAGCATTGTCTTTGAATTCATAAATATCCTTCATGTCTCTATAATAAGCTTCAAGACTTATAGTATACTCCTGATTATCTGTACGATATTCAAAACCCGTGACATATTCACTGGATTTCCCGGGAAGAATTTTTCTTGTTGAGGGGAACCAGAAATCGGTTGGCAAAGAAATATCATCGCGAGTCAGCAGGTGTAAATATTGATGCGATACTGAAGCGGCGCCTTTCAAAGAAAAATTATCAAGCAGATAAAACATAAATGAAATTCTCGGCTCGAGGTTGAGTTGTTTTTGATCTTTAAAATAATACGTGCGCAGGCCGATATTGGTTTTTAGACGGGAAGTCAATTGTGACTCAGCCTGAAAATAGAAAGCAGCTTCAAGTGAATTTATTTTTGTTCGGAGATCGGAATCGATTTCCAATGAATAATGATAAATATCACTTGCGATCAGATTATATGAATGATAAAGAACCTGTAATCCGGTTTTTAGTTTATGATTTTCATGAGCGAAAATTTCGAAATCATTACTGAAAATAAAATCGCTTAATTTCGATGAAGCGAAATAATCGCTCGCGTCAACGCTCAGAAGATTATTATCGATCCTCGATTCAAACTGATACTCGATAAAACTCAACGTGGTATTCGAAATATACCTTTCACCTGAGTGAAGCCAATTCAAACTCACACTCCCGTTTAACCAGCTTGTCTCATACTCAATATCATCAAGTGATGAGGGGCTGTAAAGACGATCTTTGCTATAAAAAGAACTAATTGATAATGCATCGTTATCCGAAAGATTATAGGTGAATTTTGCGTTAAGATCATGAAAATTATAAAGCGGGTTTTCGGAATTCTTAAAAAATCCTTTTTGAATCATATCATAATACATTGTTCGTCCGGAGATGATGTATGTTGACTGTTCACTTAACGGTCCTTCAAGCAAAAGGTGCGAATTGAGAGTTCCGATCCCCAAAGCAACTTTTTCTTTTTCTTTTGTTCCGCTTCGCAATTTTATGTCAAGAACTGACGAAAGCCTTCCCCCGTATTCTGAAGGGAATGCGCCTTTCACAAGAATGATATCCTGCACGGCATTTGAATTAAATGTTGAGGCAAAATTTCCGAGATGCGAAGGATTATAAATTATCATGTTATCGATAAGAGTGAGAGTCTGATCCGGAGAGCCTCCCCGTATGTAAAGTCCGTTGCTAAGTTCTGAAGCAGTTTTAACGCCTGGCAATAATTCCAGCGATTTGAAAATATCCAGCTCTCCGCTCATGGAGGGCAATGATTTCAGAATATTCCCGCTCAGTTTAATTTCACTTACAATTGCTTTCGATTCACGTTCACCGCTTACTATAACTTCATTCAGCAGAATGTCTTCACTTTTCAATTCAATATCAAGCCTGAGACTGCCGTTGCTGATTGAAATAATTATGGTGTCGATATGAGTTCGGTATCCGATATTCCGGAATTCAACAGCATAAGCGCCTTTCGATAATCCGGGGAAAGCATAAAACCCATATCTGTTTGAGGCAACACCGCGGTATGGTATTGCGCTGATAATGCTGCTTTTATACAATAAAATATTTGTTCCGATTAAGGCTTCACCGGTTGCAGCGTCTCTTACAAATCCCGATACTATCACTTCGTCGCTCTGGGCAAATAATGTACATGTGATAATGAACAGAAAAATAACTTGTTTGATAAGGATGTTTCCCGACATTTTAATCCTTACTGAGTGAACGGATTACCTGAATTATTTATGAAATACTGTTTCCCTCAAAAAAAAATAGTACATTTATTCATTCTTTTTCAGAATTATCTGTTTTTAATATAACTGATTACTTAATCAAGTTAACAGTCAAATTTTCAGTACTATTTTATGGTGTTATTTCTTGAAAAGATTTTTTGTGATATTTTTGTTTTTGTTTTTCTGCTGTCTGGCTGCTTTTCTTGATTCAGGTGATCGGCATTCAAAAATACCAGAACTGGATAATTCTTCCTATAACAATGGAATAATAAATGATGATACTTCTTCATACATCAGAACTGCCGACTATTTTCTTAATGTAAAACTGAATATCGATCAAAAAAATATTCAAGTAAATGAAAAAATTATCTGGAGAAACTTAACAGAATATTCGACAAATGAATTATGGATTCATTTGTATACAAACGGTTATAAAAGTAACAACTCTTTATTCGCTTCAGAATACCCGGTTAACGAGAAAACAAGAACGGAGTTACAATTGCTTTCCGTTAAAGTTAACACTGAAGAAACCATACCTGAATATATCAGTGAGAATCATGAATATCCGAATGACAGCACTAGAGCGAGAATAACACTTGAAAATGAAATTCAAGCCGGGGATTCAGTTATCATTGAGTTCGAGTACATGTTGAATATTCCCGAGTCGATGAAAAGACTGGGTTATGCCACCGGAAGAGATTTTTATTTTATTTCGCAATGGTATCCGAAACTGGGCGTATTTAAAAATGGTGAATGGATTTGCAGTCAGTTCCATCCGCATACAAATTTTTACTCTGAATTTTCCGACTATTATGTGACCATTACAACTCCGGCTGAATATCGCCTGATATCTACCGGACTTGCCCGTGAGACGAGTATCGAAAATGGAAATATGAAATCAGTGATTCATCAGAAAGGAATTCATGATTTTGTCTGGATCGCTACAAATGAAATTAATGAATATCGGCAGATTATTACTCGTCCTGATTCCTCCCAGTTTATCTTACAACTATTTTTGCAAAGTGAAAATACCGAATACGCTGACCGATATTTCGATGTTTTGAAATTTTCGATAGAATATTTCGAAGAACATTTTGGTTCCTATCCGTATTCAACATTAACATGTGTTGACGTACCGAGAACTTCAAAAGCAGGTGCGATGGAATATCCGACTTTGTTCACGGTATACACGGAATTATTTGCCCGTGAGGCAACGCTTCGTTTGGAAGCATTGGCAATGCACGAGTTTATTCATCAGTATTTTCAGGGGATTGTGGCGAATAACGAAGTTCATGAAGCCTGGCTGGATGAAGGTATTACAACATATCTTACAACTAAAGCGCTGTCAGAAAAGTACGGAACGCCTTATGTAACTTTTAAATTCCTTGATTATTTGTCTATAGAAGGAATTAATTTTTTATCCTATAACGAGATTCCCCTGATTTACACACTTGGTGATTATAAACAACCGGAAGGATTTGATAGTTACTCGTATTATTATCGCAACAATAATATCGGTGCAATTGCCGATTCATCAAACAGGCATCCTGACAAACAGGCTTATTACGTTAATGCATATCATAAACCCGAATTGATGATTCTTTCTCTTGAAAAAATTATCGGTGAAGAAAAGATGCTTTCAATACTCAGTGAATATTTTAGGTTATATCGTTTCCGGCATCCGGGTTCTGCAGAATTTATCGAACTGGTAAAAAAGTCAATTGATACCAATCTTGATGTCTTTTTCGAAAATTGTTTTTACAAAAATGTTTTGTTTGACTATGCTGTTACTGATGTGAAGTTGGTAAAAGATAACAAATACGAAGTAATTGTTCAGCGGAAAGGAGACGGCATTTTCGTTAATGATCTGGCTTTTTATACTTCCTCTGATACAACAATTATTAAGTGGGATGGAATTGACAGATGGAAAAGATTTGTGTTCTATTCCGATTCTGAAGTTTTTGGAGCTGAGATTGATCCATTCGGTAAAAACCGTTTTGACATTAACTTCGCGAATAATTCATATACAATTTCAAAACAGTCCTGGGGCTCATTATCATTCTCGCTGAGGTGGTTTTTCTGGATACAAAATGCTTTGCTGATTTTGGGAAGTGTCGCATGACTAATCTATCAATCAAAGAAATATTCCGAATGGCAATCAGGCAAATCTTTTACAATTTCAAATTCGTATTTCTGTTGTGGGCATTATCTGCTGTAACTGCTTTGATATTATCTGTTCCGATTTTTAATATGATGCAGGATTCTCTTGGAAGATCATTTCTGAGCGACAGACTCGAATCAGGATTTGACTACTTATGGCTTGTTCAGTTTAGAGAAATATTTCACAGCGGACTTAAGGGAGTTTATAGTTTGTTTCTGGCATCCCTTTTTTCATATTTATTAATACAGAATTTTTTTTCCGGCGGATTGATCGCGATTTTTAATTCTCCCAAAAAGAATCACATACTCGACTTTTTTTACGGCGGGGTTAAATATTGGTTCAGGTTTCTTAAAATATTGTTGATTTCATTATTACTTTATGCGGTTGCTTTTTTACTGAATGATTTTTTTGCATACCTGATACAATCTGCTTTTGTTAACTCCGAGAAAGCTATGGCTGAGTTTCTTCTTAAACTCTTAAAATACATTCTTCTGATTTTTCTAATCGGCATGGTGGCAATCATCTCAGATTATTCAAAGGTGTTAATGGTTGCTGACGGCGAGCAACGAGCATTAACTGCAATTAAAAAATCAACAATTTCGATTAAGAGAAATTTCAATCAGGTGTTCTCTGTTTTTTTAGTTATTTCAATTACCGGGGCAATCGGAGCGATCATTTATAATGCGATAGGAAGATTCATTCCACGAACACCTTATTATTTTTTAGTCCTGACCTTTATTCTGCAACAAATGTTAGTTATTTTTAGACTGTTAATTAGAATGTTATTCTATTCAACTGAGGTTTTAATTTATAAGGATATAAGCGCTGAAGTGATTGAAAATAATATTCAGGAAGCGCGGAGTTAATTATGGCAATATTACCAATAACGATATACGGCGACCAAGTTTTAAGAAAAAAAACAAAACCTGTAAAAGAGGTTAATGATAAAACAATCCAATTGATCCGGGATATGTTTGATACTATGCGGAATGCAGGTGGTGTCGGACTGGCTGCAAATCAGGTAGCCAGTGAAAATTCTCTTTTTGTGATTGATCTTAAACCTGTGGAAGGGTATGAAAATTCAAAACCGATTGTAATGATTAATCCGGAAATAATTCTCATGTCAGATGAAGAAGTTATTTACGAAGAGGGATGTTTAAGTTTGCCGACTCTAAGAGCCGATGTCGCAAGACCCGAAATCATAAAAATAAAATATCTTGATACAGACGAAAAAGAAAAAATGCTTGAAGCTGATGATTTTTTTGCTCGGGTTATTCTTCATGAATATGATCACTTGCTGGGGAAGATGATACCGGACAGACTTGATGAGGAGATTAAAAATGCCTTTAAGGAAAATCTTACTCTTATAAAGGAAAGAAAAGTTGAAATTGATTATCCGGTGACAAAAAAAATAGAGCAAAAGTAAAATTCCCTATCAATGTCATCGGATATGAATTAAGTTTTTAACAGGAATTAAATGAAAATTGTTTTTTTCGGCACTCCCGATTTTACTTTACCCATACTTAGTAAAATTCTAAAAAGTGAGCATGAGATAGCAGCTGTTGTAACAGCGCCCGATAAAGAAAGAGGACGTGGGCGGAAAATTTCATTTACTCCGGTTAAAGAGTTCGCAATTCAGAATGATATCAAATGTCTCCAGCCTGAAAAGTTAAAAGATGAAAACTTCATAAAAGAGCTGAAGATTATTAACGCTGACCTTTTTGTTGTTGTTGCGTTTAGAATTTTACCGAATTCGGTTTATTCATTACCGAGATATGGTACGTTTAATTTGCACGGCTCAATTCTTCCAAAATACAGGGGAGCGGCGCCGATTCAATGGGCGCTGATTAATGGTGAGGAAGAAACCGGGGTAACGACTTTTTTTCTTGAAGAAAAAGTTGATACCGGTAAAATGATTTTCTGCGAAAAAATTCCCATTGAACCTGAGGATAACTTCGGAACGCTGCATGACAAATTAAGTTTGTTGGGCGCCGAAGTAGTTCTTAAAACAATTAATGCTGTTGCTAAAGACGAGGTGGAATTAAAACCCCAGAATGATTTAATGGCAACACCCGCGCCGAAAATCACTAAAGAAATATGTCAGCTCGATTTTAATAAACCCGCTGAAGTTCTCCATAATCTTATCCGCGGATTATCTCCTTTCCCGGCAGCTTTT
>CAZEXO010000149.1:8180-9707 GCA_964516545.1 uncultured Melioribacteraceae bacterium | reverse complement strand
AAAAAATATTCGGGATGAAAAGTTTTCACGCAGCATGAGAGACGCAATTAAAAAAGTATTCTACTTCCATATCAGGAAGATGGAAATCGTTAGCCGACTATGAAAAATCATACTCCAAAATATTTCTTTTTTACATTACTATTCATATATAGCGCGGTGGCTTGTAAAGAAACTATTATTGAATATATCGAAAAGGATTGTCAACACGGTTATGTAAGTTTAAGTACGAGTGAGATTGAAATTGGACAGAAGATAACGGCACATTTCAATAACATGGATTCTGTGCATGTTTGGAATGTGACATTAAATGAAAGACAAGTTACTTTTTCTCAAAAGAATGATAGTACTGTTACGCTAATAGCTCCATATAATATTGGAGGCAATATCCCAGGTAATTTTGTTTTTTATTCCTGGATGAGAACCAGAGGGTCAAATGATACTGTTCTTGTCAGCAACCAAATTCATTACTTATATGAAAATGCTCCTCTTGGACCTTACATTAAGTGGAATACAAACGAAAGAATTGAAGAATCTGAAGCATGGGAAATTGGTTCAATTGGTGAAATCCATGACTGGTTATGTACAATATCCGGTGATACAGTAAAATTAACGCGCCAAAACGAATGTCACGATGAATGTAGTAATAAAAATACATTGGTATTTATAACAAATGGGAATGATACATTGCCAGAACTACTTTATGCACAATATGAGAGAAATGAATGGATGGTTGAGCCAATTAATGAAATAATCACGCAACGCTGTAAAGTAATAATTGATACATGGAATGAAGAAACAGTATTCAGCGGAACATTTACCTCTAATAATCATAGTTGGGTATTTTGGTATAGTCGATGAATGTTTTATAACATCAATAAAGGTGTAATGTCCCGATAGAGGCAGGCTACAACAAAGGTGTACAAGTATGGCTGAGCACAACTAAAAAATAATTCCCTTCCCTTATGGGAAGATAGAAATCGTTATAAGTGTTAGTTCTTTGATAAAATGATTTTGGAATGGTTAACTAATTAGTTATCTTGTAAGTGTGAAAAGGAAAATATTATTCTTTGGTGATTACTTTTTAGACTTCTATTCGAAGCAAGATCTAAAAACAAAAGAGAAGATTGACTTTGTTCTCGATTTGATTCGGAATGTCGAAAGAGTTCCAATCAAGTTTTTGAAATATCTTGAAGGAACGGATAGTTTATATGAAATTCGAGTTCTAACTCATAAAAGTAATATTCGAATTTTCAGTTTTTTTGATGAAGGTAATTTGGTAATTCTGTTAAACGGTTTTGTAAAAAAAACAAACAAAACACCAAAGAATGAATTGGAACTTGGAATAAGACTGAAAGAAGAATATTTTATTGAAAAATCGGAAAGGAAGAAAAAATGAAAAAGATAACTACATTCGAAGAGCATTTAGATAAACAATACGGTAAAAAGGGAAACGAACGGAGAGACAAATTTGAATCTGATTCAATTTCATTCCGTTTAGGTGAAATGCTCAGAGAAGAAAGAACGAAG
>CAZEXO010000149.1:0-8170 GCA_964516545.1 uncultured Melioribacteraceae bacterium | reverse complement strand
CACAAGAACAACTTGCTGAAAAAATTGGAACTAAGAAAAGTTATATATCAAGAATAGAAGCTGGCAAAAGTGATATACAGATTTCTACTTTTTATAGAATAATAGAACTTGGTCTTAGGAAAAGATTAACTATTTCCATTACTTAAAATCATTTCTTAATTCCACACTTATAACCTCTTTAATCTGCCAAAGGTAGACAGGTAAGTAGAAAGTCCTGCCGGAGGCAGGCAAGCCATGCCGGAGATAGGTAGAGAAGTAGTAAAACAAGCAATATAGAAATCGAGCAAAAAAAGTTACACTTAATAAAGACAGATAATTTGTTCACAAAAATTAATCATGCGGCTGTTGGATGTGAAACTAAAGTTCCCAGAGGGGCAGGCAAAAAACGGGAAAAAATATTCCCTGAGGGAATGCTTTTTTTCTTGCCTGCCCACCTTTGGAGGGATTTTCTTTTCTATAGACCACGCCGTTAGATTCACGTTGCGTGGGCGGAAAAGGATTAAATGAGTTTGTGTTTAATATTTGATTTAGATGGAACTCTTGTTGATAGTGAAAAACTATCTAATCAGGCATTTATAGATATTATTGATGAAATTGATGAATCTGTTGATAGTCTTACTGATAGGAATAAAGGTAAAAAGCTTTCACAAATATTTAAGGATATCGAAAATAGATATAATATTAAACTAAATAATGATCTTGAGAAGCTATATAGGAAAAGGGTTGAAGAGTTACTCGATGAATATTTGCTTCCTATGCCAGGTGTTGAAGAAATGTTAAATAAGATTTGTTTTCCATATTGCTTAGCATCAAGCGGCCCAATGGAAAAAATAAAGCAATCATTACTCGTTTGTGGATTGTCAAAATATTTTGATCCAAGTAGAATATTTAGTTCATATATTATTGGTTCTTGGAAGCCTGAGCCAGAACTATTTTTATATGCAGCTAAGTTAATGGGATATAGTCCTGAGAAATGTGTAGTCATTGAAGATAGTGAAATAGGAATAATCGCTGCTAAAGCAGCAAATATGAAGTATTTTCAATTTTGTCCAAATGAAATTCTTGAATATCCAAACAACGAAAATAAATTCAATTCGATGGAAAAATTAATTGAATTGGTTGGTATCCTTGATAATTAAAAAACCTAACGAGTTATTCCGATTATCCCATAGGTCCAAAGGACTCCAATGGAGGACTCCTTCGGAGAAGTCAACACAAAGTTGATAATAAAAAATTTTGTAAATGAGGCATAGGGATGCGTTATGTCCAAACAATTCTTTGACATATTGCCCCATAGGGTGTTGCAGAAAAATCGTAAAGCGTTGTCCAAAGGACTCTTGGGAGAAACATCCCACAATTAAAAAAAGATTATTTGTTATATTGGGTTTGGGAGATGGAAGTGTTTGGATAACAGAGGAAATTTTGTTGTGCAATTGCTAAAATTGGGTGTTGTAGTTTTGTGAGAACAAAAATAATTTACATGAATTTTATTAAAAGAGACGCCGGATAGTTAACAGAAAAATAATTAAACGAAAACAAACGAAGTGAGATAAAGAATAATTGTGACGGCTTATTTTATCCCAGGAATCTGTGCAAATGGAACAAGTTGAGGTTAACCAACATTATTCACTTAACCGGATAAGATTGTTATCAATATTTATGAATTGATATTTTTTTGTCTCATCCCTACTTAATGCAGGTAAGTTCGGATAAAACACTTAACGATAGGCACCATTGCCATTTCAACATTACTTATTGTGGAGGAAAAATTGAAGTCGATAAAAATGAAATATCATCATTTAGGAATACCTACCAAGACACCTATAAAAGGCGAAGTTTACTTGAAAGATTACAAAGTTTATCATTGCGGATATGAAGAAAGTGAATTTGGAATTGAATGGATGAGATATGAAGATGATTGCTTATTACCAGAAATTGTAAAAACAATCCCGCACGTTGCATTTGAGGTAGATGATATATATGAAGCTATTAAAGGAAGAAAAGTAATAATAGAACCAAATAGTCCCTCTGAAGAAAATATTGTTGCATTTATTGAAGAAAATGGAGCACCGATTGAATTTATTCAAGTGCAAAAAAAGTAAACTAATGTCACCTAACCGCTTAAAAAATGATTCCATAAAGAATAGAGGATAGGTTCCGCCAGAAAACGGCGGACAAGTTAGCAAGTGATGAGTTGTATAGGTTAACACGGCAAAACAAATAAATAAAAGTTGGCAAAGTAAAACGACTGCCCGTCTGATGCCGGGCAAGCTGGTTTGGTTGCCACGTAGGTAGGCTATTACAAAGAAAAAACTAATTTAGTTACCTCAGGGGTAATAATGTGGAATGTTATTAAAGCAAAAGTTCATTCATCTTATTTGTACTTATTTATAGGATTTATTTTTCTTTTTTTTTCTAACGGCAAATGGACTTTACCGATTGCGGCATTTTTATCCCCAATATTCTTAATACGTTTTCTAAGATTTCAAAAACCTACAAAAGGATTCATCTTTCTTGTTCTCGCAGGCTATATTTCAAATATTTTTATCTGGAAAGGAGCATTGCCATCTTCCGGTTTAATTTATTACGTAATTACTTTTATGATGAGCTTGTTTACAGCCCCTCTATTTCTCATCGATAGAATTTATTCGCAACGAATAAATGGAATTGTTTCAACATTTGTACTTCCTTCCGCATTTGTAGTTATGAATTATATAGTTGTTTCTACAAACCCGGGCGGAACTTTTGGAGCGCTTGAAACTACACAATCCTATTTACCATTGTTGCAACTTGTTTCCATCACCGGTATTTGGGGAATAACGTTTATCATTTTTTGGACTGCATCTGTTATTAATTGGCTGCTTGATAATAATTTTAGTGTAGATGTATTACGTAAAACTTTGTGGATGTATGTAGTGCCTATTATTATTATCATTCTTTACGGTCAGATTCGTTTATCATTTACCGCTACGAATGGCACAGTCAAAATTGCTTCACTCAATATTCCAGCAAAAGAAATGCAGCATATTTTTAGTAATCAGCCAGATACAGTGACTGAAAAAATTAATAATAACTTTTTAACTAACTGTGAGATTGCCGCAAAGTCCGAGGCAAAAATTATTTTCGGTAATGAAGTAATGCTCAACTTAAATTCTGATAAAGAAAATGAATTTATAGAAAAAGCAAAAACTGTTGCCATAAAAAACAATATATACATAGGTCTTCCTTTGTTGATCTATCTGGAAGATAAACCAAATGAAAGACCGATGAATAAGATTACATGGATTTCGCCGCAAGGGGAAATACTGCTTACATATTATAAGGCAAAACCAACACCCGGTGAAGGAAATTATGGGGATGGGAAAATCAAATATTTCGATTCACCTTACGGACGCATTAGTTCCGTTATATGTTTTGATATGGATTTTCTTCAATTGATGAAACAAGTCCATTCGATGGGTATAGATATTATGCTTGTTCCCGGGAACGATTATGAAGAGATTACACCTTATCATACTTATGCTGCTTCATTCAGAGCAATTGAGCAAGGATTCAATTTGGTTCGTTCGGCATCACGCGGATTATCTGCTTCTTTCAATTATAAAGGAGAGATTCTTTCGTCACAAAATTATTTCACTTCAAAAGGAGCCATTTTTTATTCCGATGTTCCGATGAAAGGACAACGTACTATTTATGCAATTGTTGGAGATATGTTTGTTTGGATTTCTCTATTGTTATTTGTTTCAATAAGTATTTCCTTTTTTAAAAAAGGGAGAGCAACAAAAAATGTTGATTGACTACTTAACGGCTTAAAAAGAGGATCCAGCAACGGGGAAGGAATAAGGAATAAATTTCAAATGCAGTGATAGCAAAACAAATTGGCAAAGAAAAACCGGTAGCCCGTCTAAAGCCGGGTAAACCCGTCACAGCCGGGCAAGTTGGTTTGGTTGCCGCGTATTTATGCATCTAATCAATCAAATATTATGGAAAATAATGAAAACTAAATTCTGCATTACTATTATTTCGGTGATATTAGCATCAATTTTATTTACCAATTGTGTTAAAGCACAAGACGATGATTATATAAAAAGGAGTTTAGCAAATGCGCAAAGAGAGGACCATTTTGGAATTCCCTTCCTTTACTTAAAAGGAACCGATTATGAAGTTGGCTATCAGTATGGTTATTTACTAAAAAATGAATTGCAATCTTTTTATGAGATTTTTGAAACATTTAAAGAGGAATTCCTAGATAAGGAGATAAGCTACCTGCCCTGGTATACAAGAATATTTGCAAATATTTTCGGTTCTATGGTATTCAACCATAAAATAAATGATTTTGCAGACAGATTGGATGACGATATTTTGGAACGGATAAAAGGCGCATCGGAAAGTTCCGGTCTGCCGGAATCTTTTTTTAAGCAGTTACTCGTATTCTACGATATGTATTCAAAACGCTGTGAAGCGGTTATAATAAAAAAGGGAAATCATACTTATCATGCTCATAATCTTGATCAGCCTGGACAGCTAAATATACTGTCAAAGTATCCGGCTGTTGTTAACTATGAGATAAAAGGAAAACAAAAGTATACCGATTTCGGTTTTACCGGATTGTTTATGCCTACGACAGCATTTAATGAATCAGGAATATCGATATCTGAAAACGGGAATAATAATCCCTTTCCATTCGATCAGGAAGACTGCTCTCTTTATTCCGAAAAAAGTAAATTGATCACGGAGACTCATAATCTCAAAGAAGCGGATTCGATTTCCGGTACACTAAAGTTTCCGGTCGGTATTATTTTTACGATAGGCAGCAGCAAAGAAAAAGAAGCTGCGGTTTATGATTTTATCGGTTCAACAAAATCTGTAACTAAGGTTGATGGTTATAAGTTTGTTGCCAACAGAACAGTTTCGAAAGAATTGGGAAAAAAGTACGAGACAATTTATGCCGGCGGATTTCACGAAGAAGCGCGGGCGGTTAAATTTGCCGAACTTATCGATACATCCAAACAAAATATGGTTGATGAAATAATAGGGATTCTCAGCAACACAAGTTTTTATCATTATGCGGATCATATTCCCGTCCATATCGAATCGCTTCACAATTATGAAACTGATCAATCAGTAATCTTTGATCTGGCTGATTCGACTGTATATTTCACTTATTATCCCCACTTCGCCGCCTGGAACAGATGGCTTAAGTATAATTATGTAACACACCAGGTAAGCATTTATAAAGAAGCCGATTCCAAATTGAGTGATCCGTCTCTTGCTAAATTGAATAGTATCTATGGTAAATATGAAACCTGTGATTGGCGTGACAGTTCAAACGTCAGAGCGTTATTGAATTCGGTAAATGAATCGCAGATAGAAAATTATTTCTCGCTTAGTTTTCTTTCCAAAACATATCTTGATTATTATAAAATGTATGATCAATCAATGACTTACGCTCAGAAGCTTATCGATAAATATCCGGATATAATAACCGGGTATTTTCAAAAAGGACGAGCGCTTGAAGAGCAGAAAGATTATTACGGAGCAATAGATCAATACAAGTCGGCACTTAAATGTAAAATCAACTGCGAGTATTTTCTTGCCGGGACTCTTGAGCGCCTTGCTGTTCTTTATAATACTATTAATGAAAAAGAATCAGCGAAAGAATATGCGGATAAGTCATTATACATTTACAATCAATACCGGACACCCGATAATCTTAAAGAGAATTTAAGAAAGTTGGAAAACATTAAGAATGGAGTGGTTCAATAAAAACCGAAATATTTTGTGAAACGGATTTATCTGTCCTTTGGAGGAAAGCCTGTCAAGCTATACCAGAGGCGTACAAGTTTGGCTGGGCACAATTAAATAAATATTTTCCTTCCCTTATGGGAAGATAAAAATCGTTAAGCAGCGGTATTTTTATGAAAAAAAATTTTTTATTGCTTCTGTTTGTAATGATACAATTAATAAGTTGTAATGATGCATCAGTCGGTCCAGAATTATTTTATGATGGAATCACGGAAACAAATGAGGAAGGTCCTGAACCTATCGGTAAAATTGATAAAGATGATTGGTTAGAACAGTATGATTTGGTTACAGATGGAATTTCCCTTCCGATTTCCTATTCTATATATCCGGCATATCCTAATCCAACAAACAGATACTCGAGAGTTAGGTTCACTTTACCAAAATCTGATTCAGTGGTAATTGTATTAGATGACAGAGCGCTAAATAAGAAGACTACAATTTTATCACAAAAATTAGCTGCCGGAATTCATGAGATTATGATTGATTTTAAGTATGGAAATTCTGAAATGAAAAGGGACGAAACAGTAGCGAGATTATATTTTGAAATACCAACATTAAATTCATTTCCAAATGTTCACGGGGATATTAAGATTACGCAATAATCAGGAGGGTCTTATGAAATTCATTTTTTCTTTATTCTTCATCACATCACTGCTGTATTCTCAGCAAAGCATATTTTTTATTCCGCTCCATGAAATTAAGGATAGTACTGAAAGAACAATAACTTTTGAAGATTTCGAAAGGGACTATCAGTCAGCAGGTTCATTTCTCAACGGTGATAGCATTTCGAACGCCTGGTATAATAGTTTTAGTCCCAAACTCAAAGAGATATTTTCAGATTCTATATCTGTTCTTGAGAAGGAAACAAAATTGTGGATAAATCTAGGATGTTTACCCGATGGGAAAATTGAAAAAGTTATCTATTTCTCAAAGGATCTTCAAACCCAAAAACTTGACAAAACATTTCAGTTTTTATTAACACAATTATTTGAGAATTATTCATTCCCGCTAAAGACAGAAAAAAAGTATAGCCAATGCGGTAGTTTTAAGTTTCACCCGAATAAGGAAAGTTCATTGAAATAAAGGATTGAAGAAAGAGATGAGATTGTTGCATCTAATTTATCAAAGTCAGATAACGTAAAAACTCTATCGCATATAGATTACGATATAAATTATTATGTAAATATTATTGGATAACAAGAATGTCGGAAAAGTAGAAGAGCAGAAGGAAATGCTGAGATGAAGTGATTGGAGAATTGACTCTTCGGAAGCAGCCTGACAGTTTGGGAGAAGTCCAGGTGAATTGAAAAGAACATAATTATACAACTTCAGGAGAAAAGTGTGGAAAGGAATTCAAGATTAATATTTTATACCGTCCTTAGTGGTTTTTTTTCCTCAATAATATTTGGATTATTATTCCATGATCTAAACATCTTTAATATCCATGATACAAGATTTCAAATCGTTCTGCTTGGTTTGTTTGGTTCTCTGATGTATGCAGTTATGAAGTTTGGTAAGAAAAAAGTACTTTTCTACATGGTTGTTTTATCCTAAGTCGTGAGCGCTATAATAAGAGCAAAAACCATATCCTTAAATTCCATTCTTACGGATATTCTCTTAATAATAGCAGTGTTTATTTCTGTTTATTATTACAAATTATTTATTGATAGGAATAATAAAATTCCATTGTTCCTGCGTGCTCTTGTTTTAATGCTACTGTTTGGTTTGACAAATGTGGTTGGTGTAATTATTCTCATGCTCATTCATAATGCGGATATCTCTGCAGCTTATTTATTATTTTATTCAAGAGTTCCGGCGCTAATTGGATTAGCCCTTGGAATTGGTTTTGATGTTTTTGAAATAATCAAAGATAAATTAAGGATTATATAATCTCATTAATTCGCCGAAAGAGCCCGTAAAACATCTTCCGGGTAAACTACAGGATAGCAGGTTAAGAAATAACCTTTTAAATCCATCGACCGGAAAGATTTATGTCTGCTATAAAATAAACATATTCAAAAAACCTGACCAGATACAAAAAATATTCCTCGTTACCGGGAGAAATATTTTTATTTATTTTCGATAATTAAGTATTGGTTTTCGGGAATCGGTAATTAGTAGAATGTTGATTCTTTCAGAAATATTGTATTTTATGTACGACATCAAAGGTAATTATTCGCCGGGGTTGAAATGAATAAACAAATTTATGTCACAGATTTTGATATGAAAAGATTCAAATGGCTGATTTCCAACGCGCTTAAGTTTGATGAAAAGTATAAAACGCAGATCGGGGAATTGGAAGAGGAATTGAAAATCGCTGTGATTGTCGACCCGAAAGATATTCCGGGAGATGTTATCACCATGA
>CAZEXO010000148.1:0-9821 GCA_964516545.1 uncultured Melioribacteraceae bacterium | reverse complement strand
CTAAGATCAGTTAGTGTGGGAAGTTACATTTCTCCTTCTACGAAAATCGTAACTCTGCAAAATGTTAATCCTATCAAGGTTGATTTCTCTGTTCCGCAGAAATATTCTTCACTGCTCAGGCAAGGAAAATCAATTATTATAAATCTTCCCTCCACAAATAAATCCTACAACGGTGTTATTTATGCCCTTGAACCGAAAATTGACTTAAGCACAAGAACGGTTCAGGTTCGTGCTCAGATACCGAACACCAAGCATGAACTTACTCCGGGTGCTTACGTGGAAATTTATATTATTCTTGAAGACATTAGTAACGCCATCATGGTGCCTACGGATGTTGTCATTCCGGATGTGAGAGGCGAATACGTGTTCGTTAATAAAAATGGTTTTGCCATTCCTCAAAAAGTAGAGACAGGTATAAGAACCGAAAACGAAATACAAATTTTGAACGGACTGAATATGGGTGATTCACTGATAGTTTCGGGAATTATTCAACTTCGTCCGAATACACCTGTTAAATTGAATGCTATCAACTAAAGTTAATCAGAGATAGAGTTTTATGAGTTTATCATCAATAAGCATCAGACGTCCTGTTTTAGCGATTGTAATGTCGCTTGTAATTATTCTTTTTGGAATCATCGGTTTTACATATCTCGGAGTAAGAGAATACCCGAGTATCGACCCGCCGATTATTTCTGTATCAACAACATATATTGGCGCTAATGCCGATGTAATTGAATCGCAGGTTACCGAACCTCTTGAAGAACAAATAAACGGAATTGCCGGAATACGTTCACTAACCTCTCAAAGTCGCGACGGCAGTAGTAATATATCGGCGGAATTTGATGTGAGCATTGACCTTGAAGATGCCGCTAATGATGTTAGAGACCGTGTGTCGCGCGCTCAGAGATTTCTACCGCCGGATGTTGAAACACCGATTGTCTCAAAAGCCGACGCCGACGCTGTTCCAATTGTTTTCTTGAATGTTAAGAGCAACAAAAGGGACCTGATGGAATTATCAAACCTTGCTCAAAATATTTTTAAGGAAAGATTACAAACTATTACCGGTGTCAGCCAGGTTCAGATCTGGGGAGAAAGAAAATATTCAATGAGGCTTTGGATGGACCCGGCGAAATTAGCTGCTTACAATATCACGCCGGTCGATATACGGGGCGCGCTCGCAAAAGAAAACATTGAACTCCCTTCCGGTAAAATTGAAGGAAAAAATACGGAATTAACCGTTCGGACACTCGGGCGATTAATTTCGGTTGAAGATTTTAACAACCTCATCATCAAACAATCAAACGGAATTCTTGTTCGTTTTAAGGATATTGGTTACGCTGAATTATATCCTGAAAATGATAAGTCTCTTCTGAGGCGCGACGGTATTCCCATGGTTGGAGTTGTGCTCATCCCTCAGCCCGGTGTTAACCACATAAACATCGCCGACGAATTTTATCAACGCATCGAACAAATTAAAAAAGATTTACCCGATGACATTGAACTTGGAATTGGATTCGATGTTACAAAATATATCCGTCAGTCAATCACCGAGGTTGAAGAAACAATTTTTCTTGCCTTCGCTTTGGTAATATTAATAATATTCCTTTTCCTTCGCGATTGGCGTACGACAATTATTCCAATAATTGCTATTCCAGTATCACTCATTGGTGTGTTTTTTATTATGTACCTCGCAAATTTCTCCATAAACGTTCTTACTTTACTTGGAGTAGTACTCGCTATTGGAATTGTTGTTGATGACGCTATTGTGGTTTTGGAAAATATTTACAAAAAAGTTGAAGCCGGTATTAATCCGGTTGAGGCCGGCGTAAAAGGAACTTCGGAAATATTTTTCGCCATCATTTCAACAACGGTAGCTCTCGCCGCTGTTTTCCTGCCTCTGATATTCTTACAGGGAATCACCGGTCGATTGTTTGTAGAATTTGGTGTGGTTATTGCCGGTTCAGTTATCATTTCATCTTTTGTCGCTCTCACTTTAACGCCAATGTTGAGCTCAAGATTGTTAAAGTCCCGCGAAAAACACAGCTGGTTTTATTATAAAACAGAACCTTTTTTCAAATGGATGGAAGAAAGCTATAAAAATTCACTGAATTATTTTATGAATAAACGGTGGCTTGCTTTCATTATTATTGCCGGTTCGGTTTTAATAATAGTTATTATTGGAGGCGGGCTTCCTTCGGAAATAGCTCCAATTGAAGACAGGGGAGAATTACAGGTTCGTTCAACAATGCCTGAAGGAACTTCTTTCGATTTACTCGAAAACTATATCAATGCGTTGTCTGAAGTGCTTCGCGATTCAATTCCTGAAACAGATGCAATGATTTCGTTAAGCGGAATGGGCGGCGGAACAAGCGGATTCGTCAGACTTTCTTTAGTTGATGCTGATAAACGGGATAGAACACAACAACAAATTGCAGAAGAAGTTACAGGCATTACTAATCAGTTCAACGATGCCCGTTCATTCGTTATTCAAAGTCAGTCTATTTCAACCCGGCGTGGAGGATTGCCTGTTCAATATGTAATTCAGGCGCCTAATTTTGAAAAACTGCGTGAAGTTGTTCCTAAATTTCTTGAAGCTGCGCAGGATGATCCCACTTTCGCTAATGTTGACGTAAATCTTAAATTCAATAAACCCGAAATTATTGTTGAGATGAACCGAACTAAAGCCAGTGAGCTTGGCGTTTCTGCAAGCGATATCGCTCAAACTTTGCAACTTGCTTATAGCGGTCAACGTTTCGGATTTTATGTGTTGAATGGAAAACAATATTCGGTAATCGGTCAGGTTCTTAAAGAAAACCGTAACAAACCCCTTGACCTTGCTTCATTGTATGTTCGTAACAACAGGAATGAATTGATCCAGTTAGATAACCTTGTAACATTAACCGAAAAAAGCAGTCCCCCGCAATTATACAGATTTAACCGGTATGTAAGCGCAACAATATCTGCGAGTCTCGCTCCCGGAAAAACAATCAGCGATGGAATTTCCGCTATGGATAAAGTTGCCGAAAATATACTTGACGACACTTTCTCCACAGCTCTTGAGGGCGCATCAAAAGATTTTGTTGAATCATCATCAAGTTTGATGTTCACCTTTTTACTGGCTCTTATTTTAATTTACTTAGCTCTTGCGGCTCAGTTCGAAAGTTTTCGGGATCCGTTTATCATTATGTTTACAGTTCCTTTGGCAATCGCCGGCGCTGTTTTTTCGCTTTGGTATTTTAATCAAACAATGAACATCTTCAGTCAGATTGGTCAAATCATGCTTATCGGTCTGGTTACAAAAAACGGTATTCTCATTGTTGAATTCGCGAATCAGAAAAAAGCTCAGGGACTAAATGTTATTGACGCCGTAAAAGAAGCAGCTCGTTTAAGACTTCGTCCGATTCTGATGACAAGTCTTTCAACAATTTTAGGAACCCTGCCTATTGCGCTGGCTCTTGGCGCCGGTTCCGAAAGCCGCATGTCAATGGGTATTGCTGTTATCGGCGGATTAATTTTTTCAACTATTCTTACTTTATATGTTATACCGGCGATTTACTCTTACTTATCAGAGAAAAAGAAAACCGTAAGCAATGTTGCCGTTGGTGAAGTTGAAAAAGAAATGATTCATGAAACAGCATGATGATTTGAATTGAATTCAGAGAATTTTTATTTTTGTCCATCCTTATAACAAAAGGAAAATATTTTTTCACACTACTTGCATGAAAATCCCGTCGACGACGGGATTTTCTATTTATCATCTGCTTGTCATATTCATACGTTGTTTTTGTTCTTTAATTTAAATTTCAGACATAGTTTGCCTGATGCTTCAAAAACTTCCACAGAAGGCATTCGCTGAGATTTAAAACCGAACGCCTTGCAACCATATGGTTTATTATTATCCCAGGTAACATAAAAATATTCACACTGTCTGCAATTTGGATTTTTGTTTTTCTGTTCCATCTTATCAACTCATAGTCTCAAGAAAAATAAAAAAATATTTGTGAAAATAATATTTCATAATTACTATCTTTAACCGCATTCATAATCAATGGTGTTGATATGTCCTTTTGGAGTATTCTATTATTAATTATTATCGCGGCGATATGCGGAAGCATCGGGCAGAGTATTGCCGGTTATTCTCTCGGCGGATGCCTCGTTTCTATTGTCGTGGGATTTGTCGGCGCTTTGATCGGCCAATGGATTGCAAGCGAATATCATCTCCCGGATTTCTGGATAATTAATATTGGCGGAAAAGAATTTCCCGTAGTGTGGGCAATCATCGGTTCAACACTTTTTTCCGTTGTCATTGGGATGCTTACCCGTGGTAAAAAAAATCCCGGCTGACTTCGATCTGTTTTCTTTGAACCAATTTTTCACCCGTACTGTTAAGCTGAATAAAAATTACGCCAAAAAAATATTTTTCATTGGAGACACATGTCAATTAATCCGGCTAACAAACTTATTAATGAATCTTCTCCTTACCTTTTGCAGCATTCTACAAATCCCGTGGATTGGTATCCCTGGAGTGATGAAGCTTTCAACTTGGCTGTACAATCAGACAAACCGATTTTTCTTTCGATTGGATATTCTACCTGTCATTGGTGTCATGTCATGGAAAAGGAATCTTTCGAAGATTTCGAAGTCGCTGAAGCAATGAACAATACTTTTGTTTGCATAAAAGTTGACCGTGAAGAAAGACCCGATATCGACCAGGTTTATATGACTGTTTGTCAAATGCTAACCGGCGGGGGCGGATGGCCGTTAACAATCATTATGACCCCGGATAAAAAACCATTCTTTGCCGGAACTTATTTTCCTAAAGAATCTCAACACGGAAGAATAGGAATGTTGGACCTCGTTGAAAAGGTTAATGATGTATGGAATAATAACCGGGATGAAGTCTACCAGTCGGCTGAAAAAATAACATTCCATCTGCTCAGTCTGAAAGAAACATTGCCGGGAGAAAGTTTTACTGACGAGATTGTTGAAAACGCCGTATCATCTCTTAAAAGACTTTTTGATACACAAAACGGAGGTTTTGGAACCGCGCCCAAATTTCCATCACCGCACAATTTATTATTCCTGCTGGATTATTTTTACAAAACAAAAGATTCTGACTCGCTTAAAATAATTGAAACTACTTTTCAGTCAATGTATAAAGGCGGAATATTCGATCATGTTGGTTACGGCTTTCATCGATATTCAACGGACAGAAAATGGCTTCTCCCACATTTCGAAAAAATGCTTTATGACCAGGCAACCATCTCTTTCGCGCTTATAAAAACTTATTCAATTACGAAGAATGAACTTTACAAAAATATTACCGAAAAGATTTTTACGTATGTAGAAAGAGATTTACTTTCACCTGAAGGATTTTTCTATTCGGCTGAAGATGCCGACAGCGAAGGAATAGAAGGTAAATTTTATACCTGGACAAAAAAAGAACTCTCGGAAAATCTCACACAGGAAGAACTAAATTATTTCTGCGATAAATATAATATCGAAGAATACGGAAATTATGAACATGAGAGCAGCCGCGTTAAAGACGGCTCAAACATTCCGTTTCTTTCGGACAGTTCTTCCGATGAGACAAACGATCTTATACTAAATAAGTTGTTCACGTTTCGTGAAAAAAGAGTACGACCTCTTCGCGATGAAAAAATGTTGACTGATTGGAATAGTCTGATGATCGCTTCTTTAGCTTATGCCGCAAGAGTATTCAATAATCAAAAATATCTTTCCCTTGCTGAGAGAGCCGCTGAATTTATTCTCAAAAATATGTTGAGTGATAATTATTCTCTTAAGCACGTCTTCAATAAAACAGCAAAAGATATAAACGGTAAGTTGGATGATTATTCCTTTTTTGTGTTTGCTCTGCTTGAATTATATAACTCAACCTTTAACCACCGGTATTTGTTTACTGCGAATAAAGTAACAGAATTCATGATAGATAATTTTTCTGATGAAAAGGGCGGATTTTTCTTTACATCGAAGAACGATGAAACATTAATAACTCGTCCCAAAGATATTTACGACAGCGCGATTCCATCAGGTAATTCAGTGGCAGTCCTTAATCTTATCAGGCTTTCGCGAATCACCGGTGATGATAAATATATACGGATGGCTGAAAAATATTTGAATTCACTGACATCTTCAATAGATCAAAACAGCATGTCTTTTTCATTTCTGCTTTCTGCTTATCTGATGTTGATTTCACCATCTAAAGAATTAATAATAACCGATGGTAAAATGCACGACTATTTTGAATTAGCCGTGAAATTTGAAAATAAATATTCACCTTCTTTTACAAAAATTATCCTTAACGAAAGTAATTATGCTTCTATGATTAATCTTGCGCCGTATCTGAATAATTATCTGGTGCAGAAGGATAAAACTCTTTACTATCTCTGTGAGAATTATACTTGTAATTTACCTGAAGATAACCTTGAAAGGATTTTGAACGGATTATAAAACCATATTACTGTGACTTATTATTTTCCCTTCCGGCAATGTAAAAAAAAGCAGCTCGCCGGTTTGAACCAAAGCCGCTATTCCATAAACTTGTTTTGGCTGACAAATACTCTTTCAAATAAATTGTTTTTTGAGGCATCAAATAATGCCTCGGGATTTTGCGATGAGCGAATATATTTATTTTCTCCCTTCATAAATCCTTCGATAATAATCTCGCCTGATTTTTCAGAATCTATTGATAATTTATGAGTGGCTCTGCCTGGTTTATAATTGTCTGCAAATTCCGTCGCGTTGATATTTGATAACTGTCTGAGACCACTAACTGTTTTCATCGAATCCGTCCGGACATTATTCAGCAGCCAGTAATTTCCCTGTTTAACCAGATAAAATGAACTATCCGCGGGATAAGAAAATGATAACCTTGACCAATTATCAACATCATCTTTTATAATAGTTCCGTCTCGGAAAGAATTAGCGTTTTGGTTAAAAGTCATTTCGAGAAATCCGTCAACCTCATAAACATCATCTTCATCGGATAGTCTTACAAAGGTTGACATACTTCTGGGTTGTTTGAAAGAGAATTTTCCCAGAACAATATCAAGAGCAACATCCGAACCTTCATAAACAACAACATGTGTTCCCGAACTATCAACCTGAAAATCAGACCATTTGCTTTCATCTCTCGCTGCTAATCTTTTCGGTTGGATAGAAAGTAACTGATCAATAAGTCCGGTGATTTTCTGATTCGGAACGACAGCTTTTTTCTGTCCGGCAAGAGCTACATACCAAAGGCTGTCTTTTCTGAATAAGTTTACCAACCGGTGGTTTGTTGTTTTAGGATAAATCTTTATTGAAGTCACTTCGGATGAATCAATTTCTACAAGACTTCCCCTGAAGGTTCTTTCATTTTTATTCACGTCGGTCAGAAAGAAAACCACAACAATCAAAAGCAATACTGCAAAAACGATCAACAGTTTTTTATTGGATAAATTACTAAGCATAGTCAATAGATTTTAGTTTGTTTTGTAAATTACGTTTCAACTGAAAACGATAAATGCCGTATGCAATTATCAAAATTATCGGCAGAAGAAAATTCAAATACTTAATGAATGATTTAGTGCCGTCCTCAAGATCCGGATCAATGGGACGAGCCGTAACACCCTTCGTTCGAAGCGCGATTAATCCCGTATCATCCGTTAACCAGTCAATAGCGTTTGACAATAAATTAACATTATCAGGTTGCAACTGCTGAGCTCCCTGTCCTTCTCCGTTAACGGCAAAATCACCATCGCTGAATACTACCATTTTACTTTCATGTCCATTGGCAATTTTTCCTTCAACCGTAACTGCCACCGGTAAAGAAGAAAGTGTAAAATCAGTTTCTCCCCAGTTTTTATTTATGTCAAAATAAACAGGTGCAGTTTGAACGCCGGCTTTTTCAGATGTGAACGCAATTGGGGTAATTTTAACAGAAGTATCAGGAGGATTTATTTTCAATGAACTGGCAAAAGGTAATATAACCTGTTCGAGTCCCTCGGTAATCGGGTGTTCGGCAAAGTTAGTTAAAATGGGCAGATAAGGGAAACTCATTGGAGTATTAATTACAAATGGTCCCTGTTGTTGTCTGACTGATACAGACGCGCAATTTGCATCCACAATAAAATCATATTCAATCTCAACGCCTTTTTTCTTAAGCCATTCTTCGAATCCGGTTGATCTAACTTCGCCCATCGCGTTTTGCATGTTCCCTTCAACAGTATTTAACGCCAAAACAACTTTACCTCCATTCTGCATAAAACGATCAATTGCATTAAAGACGTACTGCTCTACACTATCCTGCGGGGCTATAATAGCAAGCGTACTGAAGCCGGAAGGTAAATTACCTGTCGTGTCCACACTTACCGTATCAACTTCATAAAGAACTTCCAGTTGCTGCATAAGCTGCATCATGGCTCCAATAGTCGGTTCACCATTTCCTGTAAGAAACGCAACTTTTGGTTTATCAGTTACAGATATTTTTTTTATGCTTGTAGATAGAGCATACTCCATCGCGGAACCGGGCTGGACAAACGGAATAACTTCTGTAAGCTCACCCATTTGAATTACCGCGCCGAGATATGCACGCTGCTGTTTCATCTGGTCGCGTTCACGAACATTAATCATAATCGGACGGATTCCGTTTTGCTGCGCGTCCATTTCAGTCTGCTGATCTTCATTCGGATTAATGAATTCGTAAACAATCTGACCTCCTGAGTAATTACTGTACTCGGTCAGCAGATCCCTGAAATCCTGTCGCACACGCGCAATGTCAGGAGGCATGTTATCCGAAAAATATGCTTTCACTGTAACCGGGTCATTAAGCTCGCTTAAAATATTTTTGGTGGCATCACTCAGACTATATCTTTGATCAGCCGTAAAGTCAAGTCTGAAAAACAACCGGTCGCTGAGAATATTTGCGAGAATAAGTATTCCTGCAACAAGTAAAACGGAAGTCTGAATTTTCTTTTTTGTTATCATAGTTCTTATTCAACAATATTTCTTTTTGATAACGATATTTCAGCAAGTACCAATCCGAATATCGTAATTGATAAAAAGTAAACAATATCTTTAGTGTCAATCACACCGCGTGAAATAGATTCATAATGAGTTGACAGACTTAAGTAACTGTAAAGATTCGCGAACCAGCCTGTGAAACTATCGGCCAGAACATTAAATATTATCAGGAAAAACACACCGATAAACAAAGCAAGTAGGAATGCAACAACCTGATTATTTGTAACGCTGCTTGCGAATAGCCCTATACTGATGTATGTCATACTCAGGAGTAACATTCCTAAATATCCTGTCCATACGGCTCCATGGTCAATTGGTCCGATGAGGGAAACGGAAATATAATAGGGCAAGGTTAAGAACAGTGCAATAGCGATAAGTATCAAACATGCAAAAAACTTTCCTAGTATAACCTGCCAGTCGTTAACCGACTTTGTCAAAAGCAATTCAAGTGTTCCCGACTTTTTCTCTTCAGCAATCATGCGCATCGTAAGGGCAGGAATGAAGAAGAAAAGCGTCCAGTAAGCAATTGAGAAAAAGGGCTGCAAGGTTGCTTGCGATATAAGAAAAATATCAGAACCATAGAGCCAGGTAAAAAATCCGCTGATACCGAGGAATACAACAATTAGTATGTATGCAATAAGCGAATCGAAAAATGCCTGAAGCTCTCTTTTAGCTAATATCCAGATTGGTTTCATTGTTAGTTCGTTGTTAATTCACGGAAAATATCTTCTAATTTTGTTTCAAGGGGCGTAATCTCAGTTAACACCCAATTGTTTCTCACGCACAGATTAAAGATG
>CAZEXO010000147.1:6735-9829 GCA_964516545.1 uncultured Melioribacteraceae bacterium | reverse complement strand
AGGTGTTGAAAATCAACCTTAGAAACGAATTGAAATACCTGAAGATTATCAATCCGGATGTTGGTAAAGGTTTTGAACAAAATATTTTTTCGCATAAAAAAACTCATTTTATGGCAGTTGTGGTTAATTTTTTGGATATGATTGCCCATGGTCGCTCCGATTCCGAAATACTGAAAGAAATTGCTCATGATGAAGCGGCTTATCGCTCGCTCACGAATAGTTGGTTCATGCACTCGTCTCTTCTGGGAACGTTCAGAAATATCGCATCAATGAAAGATGCAACAGTGGTTGTAACAACGGATCACGGGAGTGTTCGGGCAATGCGCGGCGCAAAAGTGCTCGGCGATAAAGAAGCATCAACAAATCTGAGATTTAAATTCGGACGCAATTTAAAAGTTGATGAAAAACATGCAATGATGATGAAAAACCCCGAGGATTATAAACTTCCGAGTCGGGGGCTGGCTTCCACTTACATAATAGCAAAGGAAGATTATTATTTTGTTTATCCGACGGAATATCATAGATTTCTGACCTATTATAAAGATACTTTCCAACATGGCGGAATTTCCATGGAGGAGATGATTTTACCTGTTGTTACAATGACGAGTAAAGCCTGATGCAATTGCTTTTTGAGAGAATTTGTAAAAATGAAGAGGGTACAAATTTTCTTGCAGAAGAATTTTCGAAAATCCTGAAAACAGGGGATGTTGTTTGTTTATCCGGTAACCTGGGCTCGGGTAAAACATTTTTTGTTAACGCGATATGCAAAGCTTTTAACATCGACTTTGTAACAAGTCCGACTTTCGCTATTGTGAACGAGTATGGAGAAAACCCGAAAATTTATCATTTCGATTTTTACAGGATTGAAAGTGAAATTGAGTTATATGATCTTGGATTTGAGGATTATCTGAATGATTCTTCGGCAATAGTATTTATTGAATGGGCTGACTTGTATACGGGAATTTTACCTAAAAAGAGATTTACGGTAAATCTGGAAATTGTGGATCTGATTTCGAGAAAAATATCTATCTATACCAATGAAAAATAATTTACCAATTTTAGCAATTGAGAGTTCCGGTAGTTTATGCAGCGCGTGTCTCTATTTCAGCGACGAAAAGTTTGTTGAAAAAAATCTTCTGGATAAACACATTCACTCGGAAAAACTTTTTTCAATTATTGACGAGTGTCGCAGAGAATTTCCTGAAGAAAATGAATTTAAGAGTATTGCTGTTTCTATCGGACCGGGTTCTTTTACCGGCTTGCGAATCGGACTTGCCGCAGCTAAAGGAATAGCGACTGGTAAAAATATTCCCATAATTCCGGTGCCGACCATGGCGGCTTTTGCATTTGGAATCTCTGATTTTATCCATAAGGAAGATACTTTTGTGATTACCGATCATGTTAATCGTGATGAATTGTATTTTGCTAGGTTTGTTAAGCGTGATAACGCTGTCTCTTGCATCGATGAACCCAAACTTGTTGAAATAAATCTTATTGAGAAAGAGCTGAGCAAAAATGAATTGCTCTTCGGAAACTATAATCACGAAAATAATCAAAACAAGTTTACTCATTACAGCGCTTGTAACATCGCACGCTGGGCTTATTTTTTTGGCAAGGAATTAGTAACTTTCGACTACGATAATCTTGAACCTCTGTATCTTAAAAATTTTATCGCAAAAGGTGAAAAATGAGAATGAGAAATTTATTCCACATCGGTATTTTAATTGTTTTGACGCTGAATTTATCCGCTCAGCAAAAAGCTCCAAAATTGGAAGTCACTGATAGAGAACATGATTTTGGAATTTTAAAAGATGGCGAAATAGTCACTCATGAATATGTAATTAAAAATATCGGAAATGATTTACTTAGAATCGAGCAGGTAAGATCTTCGTGCGGATGTACGGCAGTTTTACCGGAAAAAGACAGAATTGAACCGGGAGACTTTACTACGATAAAAGTTACATTTAACACATACCGACGAATAGGAAAACAGAAAAAATACGTCTACGTGTTCACAAATGATCCTAATGAAAGTGATATCAGACTTTCATTTACGGCTGATGTTAAGAGAGAAATTACCGAAGAAATAAGCACAGCGCCTGTAATCAAACTTGAGAAAAATTATCATAATTTCGGTGATGTGATTGAAGGTGAGAAACCGTCAGTCGATTTTTTTGTTGAAAACACCGGTCAATCCGATCTTGTTATAAACTCTATTAAGTCAACATGTGATTGTCTGAAGGCTGAGATTAGCGGAAAGAATATTAAACCGGGAAAGAAAGAAAACCTAAAGATTGTTTTTGATACTTCAAATAGAACCGGAACAATGACAAGGAATATTTCGGTTGAATCGAACGATCCTAAATATCCCAACAAATCGGTAACAATTTTTGTTAACATTTTAAGGCGGTAATCTTAATGAGTTGGTTTAGAAGATCAAAAAAAAGTATTTCTCCTGAAAGTAAAAAACGGGAAATACCTGATGGGCAATGGGTTAAGTGTGAATCATGCAGTGAAATTATTCATATAAAACAACTTGAACTGAGTTCCTTTGTTTGTGAAAAATGTAATTGTCATTTCAGAATCGGCAGCAAAGAGTATATCGAACTTTTGTTAGATAAAAATTCTTTTAAAGAACTCGATAAAAAAATGCAATCTGCCGATCCACTTGAATTCTCGGATACAAAAAATTATAAAGAAAGAATCATCTCCACGATAAAAAAAACCGGGCTTAATGATGCTGTAACAACAGGCACCGGCAGAATAGACGGAAGGAAAGTCGCTTTTGCCTGTATGGACTTTAGATTTATCGGCGGAAGTATGGGTTCGGTTGTAGGCGAGAAAATTTCCCGCGCGATTGACAAAGCCTATCAACAAAAAATACCAATGATAATCATAAGTCAGAGTGGAGGCGCGAGAATGATGGAAGGCGCATATTCTTTGATGCAAATGGCTAAAACAAGCGCTCGACTGGCAAGATTATCCGAAGCGAAAATTCCTTACATCTCAATCCTAACAGATCCAACAACAGGCGGAACGACTGCAAGTTATGCCATGTTAGGCGACATTATCATTGCCGAACCGGATGCGCTGA
>CAZEXO010000147.1:5603-6725 GCA_964516545.1 uncultured Melioribacteraceae bacterium | reverse complement strand
GCGGGACCAAGAGTTATAAAACAAACCATCGGCAGAGACCTTCCTAACGGATTTCAGAAATCCGAGTTTTTGTTAGAACATG
The DNA here is from genome assembly GCA_964516545.1 of uncultured Melioribacteraceae bacterium. Classification (GTDB taxonomy): domain Bacteria; phylum Bacteroidota; class Ignavibacteria; order Ignavibacteriales; family Melioribacteraceae; genus JAHISV01. The sequence continues at coordinate 6,643 of CAZEXO010000147.1, read as the reverse complement.
GATTTGTTGATTTTATCGTAAGCCGTAAAAATCTCAGAGAAAAACTTTCTCTGATCCTCGAATATTTATCGAATGAATAAATGAGTATAAAAGTAATTACAACCTCTGCTGAAATGCAGAATGTATCCAACGAACTGCGATTAAGAGGAAGAAAAATTGGTTTCGTTCCTACTATGGGATACCTCCATCAGGGGCATCTTTCACTTATCCAAAAAGCTAATGAATTAGCTGACGTAATAATCGTTTCAATTTTTGTGAATCCGACACAATTCTCTCCAAATGAGGATTTGGAAAAATATCCCCGTGACTTCGTACGTGACAGAGAATTATTAATCAGAAACAATGTTGATTACATTTTTTACCCGGGAGCTGAGGAAATTTATCCAAAAGGATTTCAGACTTACGTTGAAACTCAGGAAATAACAAAACAACTTGAAGGCAGCTCACGCCCGGAACATTTTCGGGGTGTTACAACAGTCGTAAACATACTTTTCAATATTGTTAAACCCCATTTCGCTGTTTTCGGTCAGAAAGATGCACAACAAGCTGCGGTTATTAAACGAATGGTTAGCGATCTCCATATTGATACGGAAATTATTGTAGAACCGATTGTGAGAGAAGGGGACGGACTTGCCATGAGTTCACGAAATTTTTACCTCTCATCGGATGAAAGGAAAGAAGCAACCGTACTATTCGCATCTTTGCTCGAAGCAAAAAAACTTGTTGAAGAAGGAGTTAAAGATTCAAAAACTATTATCGCTGCAATGAAACAGATAATCGAATCGGTAAACAGCTCATCAATCGATTACATAAATATTGTTCAGGCAGATTCATTCGAAATTAAGGAAAGACTAATCGAAGGAGAAGAATATTTTGTTTTAATTGCCTGCCGGATAGGAAGAACCCGTCTGATCGATAATATATTAATAACAGCTTGCTAGTTCTTTTTTATGAATTGTTTTACGAATTTTCTCATTGTCTCAAGAACGTATTCAATTTCTTTTTCAGTATTATAAATCCCGAATGAAAATCTCAGTGTA
>CAZEXO010000147.1:2532-5593 GCA_964516545.1 uncultured Melioribacteraceae bacterium | reverse complement strand
TAATGACTCCCAACGCACGCAGCATCTTGTGCAAAATATAGTTTTCTTCGTTGTCCAAAGACGCGCTGCCCAGATGCCCGATTGCCTGGGTGCGGTTAACCGTTACACCCTGGGCATCTTTTTCTTCTCTTCCGATTCCTTTTATAACATGCGAGGCTTTTACCGTGCCAGAATTGCATGCTGATCCGTTTGAAACTGCAACACCATTAATATCAAGGTAAATCAACATGGCTTCTGAATCGATATTATACATATCGCTATTAAATGATATACTAAGGATGTAGGGAGACCCAGATTCATCTCCGTTGATAAAAATTCCCGACTTATCAAGTTCCATCATTCCGTGAAGAAAAAATTCTTTTAACGCTTTAACATGCTGAAAATTTGACTCCATATCTTTGTGGGCAATTTTTGCAGCTTCAGCCAGCCCGATGATGCCTGCTACATTCTCCGTACCCCCTCGTCTGTTGCGTTCCTGAGATCCTCCATGTAAAAATGAATTCATCGGAGTTCCGCTTTTAACATAAGCAAAACCGACTCCTTTTGGTCCGTAAATTTTATGAGCTGAAGCGCTCATAGCGTCAATTCCCATTTTTTTTACATCAATAGGATACTTTCCGAAACTTTGAACACAGTCTGAAAAAACAAGTATGTTCTTTAAACCGGCAAGCGATGTTATTTCAGGGATCGGATTAACGCAGCCAATCTCATTATTAACATGCATTAACGAAATCAGAGATGTGTCGGCACTGAGGTAATTTTTTAATTTCTCAGGAGTTATTTTTCCCTTAGAATCAGGTGGAAGAAGAATATGCTTTATTCCGAATGTATCGAGTGATTCGAGAGTTTCAAGAACTGCGTGATGCTCAATCTGTGAGGAAAGTATTATTTTTCTTCCTGATTCACTGATCTCAGTTTTTGCAATTCCGTGTAATATAAAATTAATCGCCTCAGTTCCGCCGCTTGTAAAATAAATTTCACCCGGGTCGGCATTAATAAACCCAGCGATTATTTCTCTTGCATTTTCAAGCTCAACTTTAACATTTCTTCCAAATTGATGAATAGAGGATGGATTTCCAAAGTTTTCTTTAAGGAAAGGAAGCATTGCCTCCAGAACCTTTGGGTGCACTTGTGTTGTGGCGGCATTATCTAAATATACGTTCATAAATTTTTCTTTTCGAAATATTTACTGGCTACTGAATAGATACCATATAGAACAAGGTCTGGTTTTTCGGTGAAATTTATTTTTAAGTATGGTGTGATAATTCCTGAGTTTCCGCCTGTCAGATATAGATGGATTATTTTTAAAGAATTCTCAGTTAGCTCATCAATCACTTTTTCTATTAACCCAATTGTTGAATTAAGAATTCCACTAGCAATACATTCTTCGGTATTTTTTCCGATAACATCCCGGTATTTACCGAAATCGATAACAGGAAGTTGAGCTGTGCGTTTTGTAAGTGAATCAATCATTGTGTATAATCCGGGTGAAATAACTCCTCCGACAAAATTACAGGGAGAGTTGACAAGATTAATTGTGGTTGCAGTCCCGCAGTCGATCGTAAGAAGTAATTCATTTTCATCAAGAGTATTCTTGCCGGTTTCCAACTGGTAAAAATAAAACGCGCCTTCGGATCCGCAAAGCCTATCGATACCTAATGATCGTGGAGATTCATATTTAATATTCAGCGAAAAGCCGGAATCAGGTTTAAGAACAAGCGGTGATAAGTTGTATTGGGTTTCAAGTAGTTCTTTTAGACGGAGTGTTACTTCAGGAACTACCGAAGAAATGGCAACATTATCAAATCGTAGTTTTGAAAGTGTCGCGTAAGAAAAGTCATCATGAGATATTTGATGATAAGTTTGTAGTTCACCTTCGGAAAAAAGTCCGAATTTTATGGCGCTGTTTCCGATATCGCAAACTAAAATTTTCATCGAAGGCTAACATCACCGAAATGAATTGTTTCTTTTTTATCGCCTGACTTTAGGATTAAAAATCCTTTTTCGTCGATGTCTTCAAAAATGCCGAATTTAACTTCTTCGTTATTCTGAATTTTTATTTTTTCGCCTAACATTTTACATTTTGATTTCCAGTCGAGAATAATTTTTTCCGGATCATTTTTACATGTTTCGAAAATTTCTTCAAAGTTATTAAGAAATTCGCTCAGAACTCTTTCTCTTTCAACGGCGTTTCTGAATTCCTTTTTGATTGAAGTCGGCGGGATTAGAAATTTGCCCGTAAAATTCGGCTGGTTAACATTAATCCCAATTCCTATCACAACTTTCTTGATTTCAGATCCTTTCGAAGATGAATCTAAAAGAATACCGGCAATCTTTCTTTTGTTAACAAGAACATCATTCGGCCACTTTAATTCGCAGGGAAGCTGGAATAAATTTTCAATTGACTGAGCGACAGCCAGTGAGGTTCCCAAATTAATTATATTTAGTAATTCGGGGGTGATGTCTTCATTAAGCAGAATCGAAAATGTTAAATTTTGTTCCGCTACACTTTCCCAATTCCGGTCCAATCGTCCTCGTCCGGCTGTTTGATTTTCTGCAAGAAGAACTGTTCCGTGTTTGTCAAATTCTTTTGAATCAATCAGGAATGTATTTGTAGAATCAATTTCCTCACAGTAGATAAAATTTCGACCGATTACTTCGGTATCAAGCTTGATGTCAAATTTTTCAATGTTAAACATTTCTATCTTTCCTAAAATATTTTTCTCGATAATTATGGCATAGGTTCAGCCATTATTGCAACTATCTTGACAATTAGACAAATAATCAATAACCAATTTTTTTAGCTAAAAACTTGTTTCTTTCGAAATATGCAAAAAAACAACCTTTAGGTAGAATTCAAAAATTGGCACGTTCATTGAACAATAATTCTCTTAATTAACCCGCTAAATAGATTAGCGGAACAGAGATTTACAAATTCTGATTTTATGTAAGCAAATTTCGTAATTATTGGCATGATTAACCATGTTAAAATAATGATGAAAAAATTTTTTTGGAAGAAGCGAAAAAAAAGTACGAATAAAGAAAATTTACTAAAGTTAAA
>CAZEXO010000147.1:0-2522 GCA_964516545.1 uncultured Melioribacteraceae bacterium | reverse complement strand
GCAGAGACTGTCTTCTTAAATCAAGGAGAAAAAAATGGGAAAGATTATTGGAATTGATCTTGGTACAACGAACTCATGCGTAGCGGTTATGGAAGGTAATGAACCCGTTGTTATACCGAATTCTGAAGGTGGCAGAACGACACCATCTGTTATAGGTTTTACGAAAAGCGGAGAAAGATTAGTTGGTCAGCCAGCTAAGCGACAGGCGGTAACAAATCCCACAAACACAGTTTTTTCAGTAAAAAGATTTATGGGCAGAAGAAGAGATGAAGTGGATATAGAAGTTACAGAAGTTCCTTATAAAGTGGTTGCCGGTGATAACGGATCCGCCCGGGTTCAAATTGATGACAGAAAATATTCACCACCGGAAATAAGCGCAATGGTTTTACAAAAGATGAAAAAAACTGCTGAGGATTATCTCGGTCAGGAAGTTAAAGAAGCCGTGATTACTGTTCCGGCATATTTTAACGACGCTCAGAGACAAGCAACAAAAGATGCAGGTGAAATTGCCGGATTAAGCGTGCGCAGAATTATTAATGAACCAACCGCGGCGGCATTAGCTTATGGTTTGGACAAGAAAAATAAGGAGCAAATTGTAGCTGTTTACGATTTGGGTGGCGGTACTTTTGATATCTCAATTCTGCAATTAGGCGATGGCGTCTTCGAAGTGAAATCAACTAACGGTGATACACATCTCGGCGGCGATGATTTTGACCAGAGACTCATTGACTTTTTAGCTGATGAATTTAAGAAACAGGAAGGAATTGATTTACGAAAAGATCCTATGGCATTACAAAGACTGAAAGAAGCTTCTGAAAAAGCAAAGATAGAATTGTCTTCTTCAATGCAAACAGATGTAAATCTACCTTTCATCACCGCAACCCAGGATGGACCGAAACATCTTAATCTTACTATTTCGCGTTCAAAATTTGAACAAATAGTTGATGATCTGATTGAAAGAACAATCAGACCATGTGAAAATGCGATTAAAGACGCTGGTGTTTCAACATCACAGATTGATGAAGTAATATTAGTAGGAGGCTCAACCCGTGTTCCCAAAGTTCAGGAAATTGTAAAGAAAATTTTTGGTAAAGAACCTCATAAAGGTGTAAACCCTGATGAAGTTGTTGCTGTCGGTGCGGCAATTCAGGGCGGCGTTTTAGCAGGCGATGTAAAAGATGTGTTGCTGCTTGATGTAACACCATTATCATTAGGAATTGAAACTCTCGGTGGAGTGATGACACCACTAATAAAATCCAACACAACTATTCCTACAAAAAAGAGCGAAGTGTTTTCCACTGCAACCGACAGTCAGCCGTCAGTTGAAATTCACGTGCTTCAGGGTGAAAGACCAATGGCGGCAGATAACAGATCATTAGGTCGTTTTCATCTTGACGGAATTCCACCGGCACCTCGCGGAGTGCCGCAAATTGAAGTGACATTTGATATTGATGCTAATGGTATTCTTCATGTTTCTGCAAAAGATAAAGCAACAAGTAAGGAACAAAGCATCAGGATCACGTCTTCAAGCGGTTTATCGAAGGATGAAATTGAAAAAATGAAACAAACAGCCAAAGAACATGCTGCCGATGATAAAAAGAAAAAAGAATCTGTCGAGATCCGCAATCAGGCTGATAACCTTGTCTTCCAGACGAAAAAACAAATTGAAGAACTGAAAGATAAAATTCCTGCAGAAATAAAGAGCAAACTGGAAACTGAAGTTAAAAAAGTTGAAGATGCTCTTGCGTCAAATGACATCGACAGAATAAAATCAGCTACCGAAGCGCTCACGAAAGTATGGAATGAAGCTTCACAACAAATTTACCAGCAGCAAGGCGCACCGGGTGCTCAACCTGGCGGTGAACAGACAGCAGGCGGTGGTCAGCAACAGCAACAAACTGAAAAGAAAAAAGATAATGGTAAAGAAGTTGAAGATGCCTCTTACGAAGTTGTAGATGATGATAAGTAAATTTTCCAAAGGAGAATTATATGTCTGACACAAAAGAAAACATAAAGATTGATGAACTAAAAAGCTGGGAAGAAGCTCTTGAAAATGAAACATGGTTAAACCCGCTAGTTAACATTTTTGAGAGAGAAGATGAATTTGTAATTGACGCTTTTCTTCCCGGAGTTTTTAAGGAAAATCTCAGAATAAAATTCGAGGAAGGTTATCTGGTTATCATGGGCAGAATTGATTATGAATCAGTAATGAAACATAAATATGTTCTTCGTGAAATGGAAACCGGCAATTATTTCAGAAAATTCAAGATTGACGGCTCCATTGACGAAATGAAAATAAACGCAAAACTTGATAATGGGATTCTTAGGATTACTCTTCCGAAGAATGAAAATTCAAAAGAAAAAATAATTGATATAAAATAGTTATTACAAAACCCGCTATAACCAAGCGGGTTTTTTTTATGGATTCTCACCTGTTTCATAAGGCAAATTCAATACTTTTTGCGGAATAAAAGCATCTTCCTCAAGTTCAGTCATTTGACGACCTTTAAGATAGAATACAT
>CAZEXO010000146.1:0-9836 GCA_964516545.1 uncultured Melioribacteraceae bacterium | reverse complement strand
TGCGGTTGTCAGGGCGAAAGGTCAGTTTGCCTTCCGTATTTTTCAACAACGTCCGCTCTATAATTATTCGAGCCTGTTGGTTTTGGAACTGGTTCTCCAAATCCTGCCGGTATGTATGTAAAATCATTTGTGAGTAGAAATTTGTCGAGTTTTGTTCCTTTTTCACGATATGCTATATTTAGCGTATGCATACCTTCTGTAAAGAAAAAATTCGTGTCGAATGATTTCCAGTTCCATGATTCAAATGGTCCGATATTTTCCCATATTCTCCAGTCGCTTGAATCTGCTTTTATCCAATAAGAATTTGAGAGAGTATCCGGCGTTATTATTCTAATCCAGACACTGAACGTATCTTGAAAGGGAATATTAAACGAATATAGGATATTTCCATCTGATGGCGGGTTTGAGAGTGATGTTTTATCACTCCATGATGCGAGATAAATTTGTTGAGAGGCACTCTGATCACTTTTTACGATTATCGGATTGTGTTCTCCGCCGTCTTCGGCTTCCATCCAGATGTAACATATAGAATCCTGGTTTGGTAGGGAAAAATCATCAATTGTGTCAGCGGCAAATGAATTCACAGTACATAAATAAAAAATGCTGGAAGCTGCAATGAAAATGAATTCTTTTTTCACTTTCCCTCCAAGTTTATTTTATGATTAAAAATCAATTACCTTTGGTACACTCTCACACATTAAACCCCAGTATAAAATTGAATATTTTTTTACAGTGTACTATTACAGGAGAAGCATATCTTGCTGTGGAGCAATTGCATTGATGTAAAATATTTTTTGTCCAATTAAGATATTTCATCATTGGCTATCAGTGCATATCCCGAATTAAAAATGTGTCCCCCATTAATTTAATTAGGATAAATAACTTTGCCTGATATGAGTAAAATAAGATCTCCTGCTTTTGCAATGTAACAAAAAAAAATAATAATGCCTCATTCTTTTGGTCTATGCAGAAATAAATTTCTGTCAATTGACCGATAGACGAATTAGTAGGTTTTGAAATTATTTTTGTGAAAATTTAAGCCATCAGAAAATTAGTTGACCAAAAGAAAAACATAACACCGAAGAAAACAATTTTCATGATTCTCGAACGGTTTTGGCTGCTGGTTTGGGTTGAAAAAGATGTCATCGCATTTTCCCTGGGAATTTCTTGTAGAGTAATTTTACGCCGGGTAAAAATAATTCGTGAAATGATATTATTCGTCGGTTTGCATGCAACAAAACCAAAAAATAATTCAGGGTAAACTTTTCATGATTATTTGTTGATTTTTTGAGAGAAATAAACTTTCGCTGACGGTACTGAAAACGGTTTTCAGCACATTTGTTAAATCAATTGAGGGTGTTTTACTCTTTTTGTAAGAAAAGATTTTATTATTTTGCTAACCACAAACAGAGTATTTTTTCAGAAATCCAGAACTAAAGTGAAAATCGGAATCTTCGAGGCCGGTATAATTATTGTAATTTTTCAGCTGATTCTCTTTTCGGGATTCTTGTTTTTAAGTTATAGGAAGAACAAAGCTAATTTTTTCCTCGGCATATTATTATTATCTCAGGCAATGGGGATTTTCCAAGGTTTCTGTCATATACAACGGGATTTTTTTATAACCAATTTACCCAATATATTTTTTCTTGGGTATTCATTCGTTTTCCTCTGGGGACCAACTTTTTATATCTATGTTAAGAAAGCTGCTTACGGGAAAAGACAAAAGAAAAGCGTCTTTCTTCATGGAATTCCTTTCCTCATCTTTTTTATTTTTTTGTCGGTCACCTTTTTCTTCAAAAGTCCGGAGTATCTGAGAGAAATACTCATAACGCGGAATTTTTTATTAATAACTCATTCCGGGTTTCTGGATATTTTACTAAGGATACATGTGCTTATTTATATCCTCGGCTCAGTTAAAATACTAATGGATGTTAATGAAAAAGTAAAAAATAATTATTCGTCGGTCAGTCAGTCAAATTACTCCTGGATAAGATTTTTAGTCGTGGGATTTATCGCCTGTTACTGTCTTACAATACCCATCATTCTCTATGTTCATTTTTCCGGAGCTTATTACCATTATTATCTTTCATTTTTTATCAGTCTGCCGTATTTCATTTTTTTCAACATTATTTTCTTTAAAGGCTGGTCTCACCCTGAATTGTTCTCGGGCATCCAGGATTCAACCAAGTACAAATATTCAAAATTAACAAAGGATGAAGCCGGGAAGTTGATAAACAGTTTGAATGATTATGTGGAAAATGAGAAACCCTTCTTAGATTGCGATCTGACTCTTAATGAATTGGCGGAAGGGATTAATTTGTCACCACGAATTCTTTCCCAAATTATCAATGAATATTTTGGACAGAATTTTTACGATTACATTAACAAACTCAGGGTTGAAGAATCAAAAAAAAGACTTGCTGATTCTTCTTCAAATAAAACCATTCTGGAAATTCTTTATGAAGTCGGATTCAATTCCAAATCAGCATATAATTCAGCGTTTAAAAAATTAACCGGACTCACTCCTACCGAGTTCAGAAAAAGAAACACCCGCTCATGATTTAATCAGATATCTTTACAGATTCATATCTTAAGAATATTTTGTAAATAATCCTGTTGGAGGGAAAACATTTATGTCAGACAATTATTTTTGTTATCCGGGATGTCCGAAAACGCAGGATGAAAATTAAATTTACAAGAATATACAGAGTAATTATTGAAAAAATATTATCTTGTCCGTTAAATAATTTCCCTACACAAATAACTTATGGATAAACATAATATGAAAAGTACATTTTTATTTTTGGGATTAATGTTTTGCTTTACTATTATTTTGGAGGCTCAGTTTAGTCAGCAGAGCAGAGATAGTATCAGAGCAGCGACACAGAACGATTACCAGGACATGATGAAACAACTGAACATAGAGTCTGTGCGTCCCGGTCCGTCGGGTAATCCTGAAGCTCCTAACGCAGCAAATGTTGATGAATCAAAAGTGAGACAAAATATTGTACTTCCCGATCCATTAATTATAAACAGCGGCGAAAAAGTTTTGGATGCCGAAACCTGGTGGGAAAAACGCAGACCTGAACTGATTGAACTTTTCGATCGCGAAGTATATGGTCGATTTCCCGAAAACATACCCGGAGTAACCTGGGAAGTAATTGAAGAATCGAACGAAATGTACGAAGGCATTCCTGTTATAAAAAAAGAATTGTTAGGACATGTTGACAACTCCGGTTGTCCCTCAATAAAAGTAGGTATTGAACTTACTCTTACCACTCCCACCGAAGCCAGTGAATCTGTGCCTGTGATGCTAGAATTTGGATTCAGATTACCGAAAGGATTTAAGTTTCCCGATCCACCGAAAGACCAGCCGAAAGAACCGAGCTGGCAGGAACAAGTGCTTAAAAAAGGCTGGGGTTATGCCATTATTTATCCCTATAGTTATCAAGCTGATAATGGAGCCGGTCTAACACAGGGCATTATCGGACTGGCAAATAAAGGTGAGCGAAGAACCCCCGAACAATGGGGTGCCTTAAAAGCCTGGGCTTGGGGCGCCAGCCGGGCATTAGATTATTTTGAAACCGATAATAAAGTTGATGCAAAAAAAGTTGTGATAGAAGGATTATCAAGATTCGGCAAAGCTGCTCTCGTTACCATGGCTTATGATTCCCGTTTTGCTATCGGGTTTATTGGTTCATCAGGTGCTGGCGGTGCGAAAATTTTACGACGCAACTTCGGCGAGCAGGTTGAAAATCTTGCCTCATCAGAAGAATATCATTGGTTCGCAGGTAATTTTATAAAATATGTTGGACACTTAACAGTTGACGATTTACCGGTTGACGCACATGAACTTGTTGCTCTGTGCGCTCCTCGTCCCGTGTTTATAAGCTCCGGTTCGCAAGAAGTTGAGGGCGGATGGGTTGACGCGAAAGGGATGTTTGAAGGCGGCGCTTATGCAAGTCCAGTTTATGAACTGCTCGGCAAAAAAGGATTGGGCACTTATGAATTTCCACCCATCGAAACAGCGCTTGTCGATGGCGAAGTAGCTTTCCGTCAGCATAAAGGGGGACACACAACCGGACCAAACTGGTCAACATTTTTAAAATACGCGGAGAGGTATTTGAAATAAAATATTGACAAGGGAAAACTAAACAAATCTCATCATTTGCATTAGGTGAATGATGAAATTTGTTTTGTGATCCGCAGATGTTTCATCATTTTGTAATATCTACAGATGTCTCGGATAAATTTATGTACTGGCTTTATAGATAAATTTATCAGTCTCCAAAGCTTTCTCCTTTTTGTAATCTTTAATTTAACTCACTTCTTTTGAGAAGCTGTGTTTTTCTCACCGCCCGGAAACATTCCACATTTCAAATGCCGGAGACATTAAAGTAATTTATTAAGCACCATTACTGTACTGTTATATTCCGCGTAAAGCTGCTTTTTCATTCTATAAAAATTTCATTTCGATTATTGATTTCATAGTATCATTATAGTATTATAATCCATGCAAAAAAATAAGAGGGCTGATCAACGAATTGGGAAAAGCCGGATTCATCAATCGAGGTGGTAAGGGCAGTCATAAAAAATTTGTTCAGCCATCGGGTGTAATCCTGACGATTTCCGGTAAACCTGGCGACGATGCCAAACCTTATCAGGAAAAATTAGTTAAGCAGAAAATTCAGGATGTAAAATCATGATAGAAAAAAATAAATATCTGAAAATAGTCGAGTGGTCGGAAGAGGATAATTGTTATGTTGGCTCTATACCGGGCTGGCTTGGTAAATGCTGTCATGGTGATAACGAACTAAAAGTATGTGAAGAACTCTCGCAAATCCTTGAGGAATGGATAATTATTTATAAAAAAGAAAAACGTCCTCTGCCGGATTCGACAAATAAAAAATATTCCGGTAAGTTTGTGCTGCGTACTGGTCCCGAATTGCATCAGGCTCTTTCATTAAAAGCGCTCAACGAGGGTGAAAGTCTGAATAATTATCTGGTGAAAAGATTGAAATCGATTATTGCGAATTAGCGTTGTTAATAGAGTGTTTTTATATTCTTCGTACCAAAACGGAGTGATTTATGACCAAAGACCAACTACTTAATCAACTTCCCTTCAAGCTCAGAAAAAATCCGGAGTACGCGGAGATTTGTGCTTTTTTCATCAAGAGAAAAAGAAATTATAAAATATTCAGGTACGCTACAATCGCATGGCTGGTTCTTTCGATATTTGGTTTGGGTTTTGCTATTTTTATCCGCGAAGAAACCATGCAGACAATTAATTTTTCACTAACAACCGTTGCAGCGATTCTTTTGCTGATTTCTTTCAAACGCGGAATACAACAAATACCGGATACGGAAAGTATTAAATCCATTCTCAACGAACAGTAATTTTTATTGTTAACTGTTTCCGAAATTTCTCACACCATTTCTACAACTTTCTCATACATATTACGTCAAAATCCCTATATTAGTATCCGTTTGTTATACAAATAGGGAAAATGAAGATGAATTTACTCTCAAGATCTGAAGAACTTGTGCTGTTAGCCATCTGGAAACTGAAGGAAGAAGCTTACGGCGTTCCCATCAGAGAACTGCTTACCAAGTGGACGGGCAATGAATGGGCCTTCGGCGCAATTTATAAGCCGCTCAAACAACTGGTCCATAAAGACCTGGTTCAAAAATACACAAGCGAACCGACAACCGAGCGCGGCGGACGAAGCAAGTACATTTACGAACTCACACCAAAGGGTCAGGAAGCGTTAAAGGACATGCGTAAGATTCAGGAGACTGTTTGGGAATCGAAATCAAAAATTGTTCTGGGCTGATGAAAACAAAAAAACAAAATACTTCTCTGCCTTTCTGGGCGAGAACGCTTCTAAGATTTCTTGTTACGGAAGATGATTTTGACCAGTACTGCGGCGATTTGGAAGAAGCGTACTCAAGAAAAATATCATCTTCAGCCGATAAAAAAGCAAGACGTTTCTTGATCAATCAGATATTCTATTCCATTCCGAAAATATTTCTATCAAACTTTTACTGGGGGACAATCATGTTTAAAAATAATCTGAAGATATTACTTCGTTCTATGATAAGAGAAAAAGGCTATTCCATAACTAATATAACCGGACTGACAATTGGAATGATATGTTCGTTTATGATTATTGCCTATGTGTTCCATGAACTCAGCTATGATAAGTTTTACAAAAATGCCGATAGAATCTATAGATTAGATACGCATATGAACATGGGACAAGCTGATGTGAGACTAGCTGTAAGTAATGTAGCCACCGGACTTTTCTTGAAAAATAACCTTGAAGAAGTTGAGGATGTTGTCCATCTAAGAAGGATGGGGAGTAATGTATCAGTTAAATATGAAGACAAAGAATTCTATGAGAAAAACATCTTTTATTCGGGGAATTCAATCTTTAATATCTTCTCGCTTCCTCTTATTTTGGGAAATGAATCGACAGCTCTCACGTTACCTGATAATGTAATTATTTCGGAAAGTGTCGCTCACAAATACTTCGGCTCCGAAAATCCTGTTGGTAAAACTCTGAAGTTCGACAACTCATCTGAATACAAAGTGACCGGTGTTTTTCAGGACTTACCTTCCAACACTCATCTTTGTTTTGATATATTGTGTTCGTTTGAAACACTCACTGATAAAATACCGGCTGTAAAAACAAGGTGGATAGGCGAGGATGTTGATTTTGACTATTACACTTATCTTCTGCTGAAAGACGGAGCTAATTCATCTGAAATCGAAAAGAAGATTCCGGCATACGTTGATCAGTTTATGGGAGAAGTTTTAAGATACGTCGGCGGTGAATTTAAGTTCTTTCTGTATCCCATGAAAGATATTTATTTACACTCAACGGCAGCCAACCAAATGGCTTCAACGCGAAGCATCACTTACATTTATCTTTTTGCCGGAATTGCAATACTCATAATTATCATCGCGTCAATGAACTTTATAAATCTCTCAACGGCTAAGTATGTTAAACGCACACGGGAGGTGGGGTTAAGAAAGGTTTTCGGATCGACCCGCAAAAGCATAATCAAGCAGTTTTTATCGGAGTCTGTTATTTATTGCCTGATTTCATTTGTCCTGTCGATTTTAGCTGTATTAGTAATTCTGCCCTGGTACACTTCCATTGTAAATATCAACATGCAGTTTACCTTAAGCTTGTTTCTCCAATTCGTTCTTTACTCATTCTTGATTGCCTTGATTGTCGGGTTACTGGCTGGCTTTTATCCTGCATTCTTCCTTTCCTCGTTCGCTCCTGTTGAAACAATTAAAGGCAATATGGCATCAGCAAGCAAGGTGAATGGACGTTTAAGATATGCTCTTGTTGTTTTTCAATTTACAATTTCAATTGCTCTAATCATTGGCACCATGATTATTCATCAACAAGCAAATTATATGAAAAACAAAAAACTCGGCTTTAAAAAGGATCATGTTTTGGTTTTGCAGATAATGGATGAAAGTATTAAAAATTCAACCGAGGAGGTTAAATCGGAGTTCTTACAAAATCCAAATATTGAGAAAGCGGCTTTTTCATCATGTGTGCCGGGAACAGGCGCTGGCTTTAACGTATTCGTTTACGCAGATGAAGATTATAGCCAATCTAAAATGTTCGGCAAATGGAGTGTTGATCCCGATTATTTAGATCTTATGGGTATGGAGCTTGTCAGTGGAAGAAATTTTTCGAAAGATATAACAACAGATTTGACTGAGTCAATAATTATCAACCAGTCCTCCCTCAAAGAATATAATCTGAGCAAACCTCTCGGCAACATTCTGAGAGAAATTGATGGATTCCAGAAGCCGGTGAACATTATAGGCATTGTAAAAGATTTCCACTTTGTTTCCGTACATGACAGAATCAGACCAATGACAATTTCACAAAAACCGGATTACTATAAATTTCTGTCGCTGCGCATAAAAAGCAACAATCTGGAAAATACAATGGCCTATATTGAAGATGTCTGGACACACCGAAATCATACCGAGACTTTCGACTATTATTTTCTTGATGATGCATTTGATGATTTATATAAAACAGAAAATGAGCTGAGCAGTCTTCTTCTTCAATTTACAATTTTAGCAATTTTTATAGCATGCCTGGGAATGGCAGGTTTAGCTGCATTCACTTCCGAACAGCGTACTAAAGAGATCGGCGTGAGAAAAGTTTTGGGTGCTTCCCTTTCCGACCTGGTTTCAATTCTTATAAAACAGTTTGTTAAATGGGTGCTTCTGGCAAATCTTTTCGCCTGGCCTATTTCTTATTTCATTATGGAAAAATGGTTACAAAATTATCCTTACAGAATTGAGTTGACTATAGAAATTTTTATCGTGTCGGCAATTATAGCTTTGGTTATAAGCGTGATTACAGTCGGTTATCAGACTCTGAAAGCCGCGCTGGCAAATCCGGTAAAGGCATTGAAGTATGAATGAAATATTTTCTCGAACTTAGTGTCTTGGTGCCTTAGTGGCAATTATTTGTTCTTTTATCTTTCATGCTTTTTTTGCCAAGAAGGCTCGAAGACACAAAGGTTTATCAGAGGCTCATTTACCAAATCCATCTTTTCTGATTATTAATATAATATTTCTTTGAACTTTCGAAACTAATACGCGTCTCATGGTTCGTATAAATTTTAGTTTTCGAAAGAAATCGGAGAAATTATCATTGAAAACTCTTACACGCATTGAAGAACACATTCTTCTCGCAATTCTTAACCTGAAAGAAAATGCATACCTCGTTACCATTCGGGATTATTTAATCGAAAATGCAAAAACAGATCAATCATTCGGAACATTGTATGTTGCATTAACGCGGCTAGAACAGCAAGGTTACATTTTAAATTATATTGGAGAAGCTACGGCAAAACGGGGAGGTAAAGCCATCAAGTATTTTGAACTTACCGATGCAGGTAAAACCGCTTTACAGGAAGTAATGTTAATCAATGAAAAGATGTGGATTAATTTTAACGATTTGGTTTAAGTGAGTTTATCATGCCGCTTTGGTCAAAAATAATTATCAGAATATTTCTTTCGGAAACCGATGCTCATTTTCTCATCGGCGATATTGAAGAAGTATATAAAGAATACAAAAAACGCAAAGGAAAAATGCTTGGGGGGATCTGGCTTACTTTTCATTTGATAAGAACACTTCCACCAATAATATTATCAAACATACGCTGGAGTTTAAGCATGTTAAAAAATTATATCAAAATTGCCCTGAGAAATATTGTAAAAAACAAAATTTATTCATTCGTAAATATTTCGGGACTAGCAATCGGACTAGCAAGCTGCCTGATAATTTTTCTCGCGATTGCCAATGAACTGAGTTTCGATAAATTTTATGACAACGCTGAAAATATTTACCGCATAGTAACTGAATCCGAAGGACCCGGTGGACTGGAAAAGAACGGTTTCTCACCCTATATGATGTCCGACGCTTTAAGAAACGATTATCCTGAGTTCAAAAACACTGCTCAGATTTTATGGATGGATGGACAGATCAGCGTCGGTGAAAAACTATTCAAGGAAGAAAATATTATCTGTGCAGACTCGCAGTTTTTTGATGTGTTTAAATATCATTTTATTGCCGGTACTGCGGAATCAGCCAAAGATGCGCCCGACGGTGTTGTGCTGACTGAAAAACTGGCGAAAAAATATTTCGGAAATAATTCGGCTGTCGGGGAGATTATCAAGTACGATAATCAACTCGAGTTAAAAGTTACGGGAGTTATTGAAGATATTCCGGCTAACACTCATCTTCCTGTTGATATGATAATGTCTTCGGCATCACTCAACGAAGATA
>CAZEXO010000145.1:0-9860 GCA_964516545.1 uncultured Melioribacteraceae bacterium | reverse complement strand
TCCGGCAGTATCAAGAATTTTATCAACGAGAGGTTTACCGTCTTCATCTTTGAAAGCAAGAATGTCGCGGGTAATTTCGATAAGATAACTATTGAGTTCGCCCTTGTTCCATTCTTTGAATACTTCGTGCATTTCATCGGCGCTCATTCCAAGTAAATCTTTCATAATCTGATAAGCTTCGGTGATGAGCTGCATGTCGCCGTATTCAATTCCGTTATGAACCATTTTCACAAAATGTCCTGCGCCGTTTTCGCCCACCCAGTCACAGCATGGAGTTCCGTCTTCAACCTTTGCAGAGATTGATTGAAAGATTGGTTTAACATGTTCCCAGGCTTTAGGTGAACCGCCGGGCATAATTGAAGGACCTTTCAGCGCACCTTCTTCACCGCCCGATACTCCGGTTCCGATAAATAATTTTCCTTTCTCTTCAACATATTTGGTCCTTCTAATCGTATCAGGAAAATGCGAGTTACCTCCATCGATAATAATATCGCCCTCTTCAAGATGCGGAAGCAGCATTTCGATAAAATCGTCAACCGGTTTTCCGGCTTTAACCATCAGCATAACTTTTCTTGGTCTCTTCAGACTGGCGGCAAGTTCTTCAAGCGACTTCGTTCCGATAATATTTTTTCCTTTTCCTCTTCCGTTTACAAAGTCATCAACTTTTTGTGTTGTACGATTAAAAACTGCAACGGTGTAACCATGGCTTTCCATGTTAAGCACAAGGTTCTCGCCCATCACAGCAAGTCCTACAAGTCCGATATCAGCTTGTTTAGGCATTTTAATATTCCTCAATTTGTTTATGTAATTTTTCTTTAAGACTATCTGAGATTAAAACCGAGAGACTTCAGTTTGTTTTTTACATCGTCAATCGGGTTTAATAAAGTTACTGTATAAGCAGGAAACTCGCGTCGTATCGGATAATCGCCTCTTTGCTTTTCAAAAGTTGAAATCGAGATTCGCAATCTTTTATCATCTTCATATACATAATAAGTATGATTAATTACTTCGGATAAAATTTGTTGCTCGGATTTACCCGCGCAGTCAACGAAAATATCTGTGCTGTTAATCGGCAAAGGAATTCTTTCAGGATACCAGAATGGTTTCAGATCAAGTTCAAAAAACTCGCTGATGGCATTCACGCATGCCGCGGTTCCGTTAGCTTTTCCGTCGGCGGAATACCCGGCTATATGCGGCGTAGCAATTTCCGACAGGTTCAATAATTCCTGATTAGGTTGCGGTTCATTTTCCCAAACATCATTTACCGAAACGGAAATAATTCCATCGTGCAATGCTTTTAATAACGCCTCTGTTTTTACGACTTCACCGCGCGAGCAATTAATCAAAATCGGTTTGTTTTTTAGTTTAGCGAAAAAATCTTCGTCTGCAAGATGAAAAGTTTTGTCTTCGCCATCCATGTTTAGAGGAACATGAAAAGTAATAATGTCACTCCTGCTTATCAGTTCATCAAGCCCGACAAAATTATCATCACCTTCAACTCGTTCTCTTGGCGGGTCATTCAACAAAACGTTCATTCCGAAAATGCGGGCAAGTTTTTCAATTTTACTTCCGACATTCCCAAGACCAATAATACCAATGGTTTTATCCACGAGATAAAAATTATATTTTTCAGCGAGGTTAAATAAAACAGAAGCCAAATATTGTTGAACCGAAGATGAATTACAGCCCGGAGCGTTTTTCCAAACAATTCCGTTATCGAAGCAATAGTCGGTATCAATATGATCGAATCCGATTGTAGCAGTTGTAATTATTTTTACCGGCGTACCTTTAAGCGAATTTTCATTACACTTAGTGCGTGTACGAATTATCAGTCCGTCAACATCGGCTAATTTTTCTTTCGTAATATCCTTACCGGGTAAATATTGAATATCAACAAATGGTTCAAGAACTCCTTTTAGAAAAGGAATTTTATCATCGGCAATAATTTTTATTTGTCTGCTCATCTTTTCCGTTACTTAAATTTATCTTTAAAAGCCCACAGACCAAGTGCGGGATTTGAAATAAAAAATATTTCTTCGCCATCAGGCATAGTGTTAAAACCGTCTGTTAATTTTTCAGGATCATATTTATCCATCATTTCATTAAGATCAGAATAAGAGTAATTCACACTTTCAATTTCTTCTTTACTCAGATTCCCCGGACAATAGATAATTGTAAATCTTTTTTCCGACGAGCCGTGAATAAGGTGGGCGGCCGCGCTGAGATTATTTTTCAACTCGTCATTGTCTTCTACAAATTTCAAAATTTCAGGAGTTGTCTGATAACCGTATTTTCTGATCAGTCTGTCGATCTCTTTGTCTTCGCCGAATTCTCTGAGTCCCGGTGCAAGCACAATTAATTCTCCCTCATCGGCAATAGCCATGCGGGTTCTGTAAATACTTTTATTTCCTAGCCATGTTGATTTGAATTCAGCAGGGTCGAGATAAACAACAACTTTCTTCAGTGGTTTTTCCAGCATTTCAAAATTCACTTCAAGAGATAACTTTGCGGCAAGTTCAAAACATTCATAATCATCACCGATATATAAACCTTTCATCACAAGTCTGCCCGCTGAATTTTTTCCTATCACCGTGAGAATGTAAATTATCGGAAGATGTTTCGCGAAGTTTTCCGAAGCATAATTAAGCACTCTCCGCACCGGCGTATCGGCGCGCCCCATCATTCGTTCCATGCCGTAAACAGCGCCGAGAAAATGACTTTTATTAATTCCTTCCTGTCCGCCTGTTCCTACAAAAATATTTTTGTTGTAGTTTGCCATACCAACAACTTCGTGAGGAACAACCTGACCGATTGAAAGAATTAAATCATGCCCGCCTTCAACAAGTAATTTGTTCACTTGAGCCGGCCAACTATAATTTAATTTTCCTTCCGACACTTCGTTAACATATTCGGCAGGAACCGTACCAAGCGTAACAAGGTCTTCTTTCCATTTATGAACTCTGAAAAGATTTTTAGGAACAGAGCCGAACATTTTTTCAATCTCATTATCTGTCATGGCAAAATGAGTACCGAGCGCAGGCAAAATGTCGGTTAATTTTTCCTGGTAATGTTCATAAACATATTGAGTTAATTCACCGGCTCGTGAATGATAGCGGGTAAAATCCGGTGGGATGGCCAAAACTTTTTTCCGGCTGCCCAGTTTTTCAAATGATGAAACCAGAGCCTGTCTGATTTCATCATTTGTGAATTCTTTGTTAACCGAACCTTCGGCAAAAAATATCATTTAATTCTCTCCCAGCCCGGATGTTCCGGCAAATAACTTTCAAATTCTTTAATCAGTTTTGTTTCGTATTCACCCGCATAAGTTCCGGCAAAAAATTTATCGAGAGCTTCTTCATAAAATCTTTTCCATGAAGCGTCTTCATGACCGGGATTAATTGGGTAGAAAAGAACATCATTTGATTTAGCGGCTTTAAAATCGCCGGGTGCGTCGCCGATCATTAATATTTTTGCAGGATCATATTTCCCTTTCGCACCGTATTTCAGATGCTCGGCTTTTGTTCCGTATTCCTGTCCCGCAATTAATTTTACATAACCGTTAATTCCATGTTCTTCCCATTCTCTCGATAAAGCTTCAACGGGAGTTTGTGATACAACCATGAGGTCGGCTTTTTTACTCATTTTTTCCAGCGATTCTTTTACATAAGGGAAAGGAGGAATATCGTAAACAATTTCGCCTACGGTTTTATTTACATCAACAGACCATTTATAGGTAAGCGTTATTACATCGTTCTTCGCTTCTTCAACATATTTTTGGAGAGCGGGATTTCCGAGTTTTGTTTCTTTCGCAACCCATTCAATCACGGGAGTCATGTCTGTGAGTTTTGCATGACGGGCAATTACTTCCGGTCTTTCGGCAAGAAGTTCGAATGCTTTGATAAGCGCTTTAAATCTGTTTACGCCGCGTTGTGTGGAATAAAGATTAACAAATTCCCATGTTTCGCGGGCGTATTTCGAAACTCTTTGAAGTCCAAAATGTTTTATAAAATTCGGGCAGAAACATTCTTTCTGTTTTATTTCCATGGTATCGAAAACGCATCCGTCCGAATCGATTCCGATAAAATATTCTTTTGTTGGTTTTATATCTTCCAGAATTTGATGAGGATTATCCATCTAAAAAATCTCCTTTAAGAAAAATTATCAATAAGCCTGCGGCGTATAAGCAGGTAATTTTTTTTCTGCAAAAATCGGTTTAAACTGAGCGAATCTTTGACGACCGTTAACCATCGGAACCGAAATCCAGTCCTCGCCTATCAACGGGCGAACATATTTCAGGAATTCGTCGGTAACATCGATTTTATTTTTCGCGATCCATTCCGTCGGGAAAAATCTTTCCGAGAGCGCAACTTTTTCAAGAGGAACTTTATCGTAACGAACGTTATAGATAAATCCAGGTTCTCTTAAAATTGTCGCCATCCAGCCGTTGCCTTCGTTCATGGCAATTTCAACCGCTTTCTGACCGACTTTGTAAGCTTCGTCAAGATCAACGGTTGATGCGTAAATCATCGAGTGACGTTGATCAGTTCCCATAACCTGCCCGCGTGCGGCGCCTTTCGCTTTGATACCTTTTCCGTTCAGATAATTTACAACCGATTGATAAACCGATAATTTGCTTGAACCGAACGAAGTGTGACCAAACGCGTCTTTCACCTCGCCTATTTCGCCGACATCAAAACCTTCGCTTATAACTACGATACATCTTCCATCTTTAACCAATTGATCGTTCACATTATCGGCAAGTTGTTCCATCGTTACTTTTGATTCGGTTAAATAAATCTGCAATGGTATTTCGCGATTCGGATCTGCAAGCCGAGCGGCCGCGGGAATGTAGCCGATTTTCCTTCCCATCGCCTGAAGAACAAGCACCGGGTCAGCCGGAGATGAGCCCATGTTTTCTTCGTTTGCAGTTTGCACAATGTGCGACCAGTAGCGCGCAACCGAGCCATAACCGGGCGTGTGATCAATTAATTTAAATTCGCTGTCACCCACATCGTTATCAATAGTTTTCGGAACGCCGGTTGCGACCAATTCTATTCCACTTTCTTTTGCCATTTCACTTACTTTAAAAGCTGTGTGCTGCGAATCATTACCGCCGATGTAAAATAAATAACCGATATCATGCGCTCTGATGATTTGCATAACACGTTCGAAATCTTTTACCTGTTTGTCTTTCAGTTTGTAGCGGCATGTTCCGATACTTCCGGCAGCGGGTGTAACTCTCAGCAGAGCAATTTCTTCGTCAGATTGCGCCGTTAAATCGAGCAATTCTTCTCTCAATACGCCTTCAATGCCGTGCCAGCCTCCGTATACTTTTCCGAATTTTTCGGGGAACATTTTACATGTGTCGATTATCCCTCGTAAGGAATTATTGATAACCGGGGAGGGACCACCCGATTGTGCCACAATTACATTTTTACTCATAGCTTGTCTCTATATTTTTAATAAGATTCAAATTGAACATCACACGCCGGAATATGCATTAAAACCACCGTCAACAGGAATAATAATTCCCGTAACAAATTTTGACATATCTGATAAAAGATAAATTGTTGTTCCCACCAAATCTTCCGGTTCGCCGAATTTACCCATCGGTGTGCCGCTGATTATTTTGTTACCGCGTGTAGTGAGTTCGTTTGTTTTTTCATCGGTTAATAAAAACCTGTTTTGATTAGTCAGAAAAAAGCCCGGCGCAATTGCATTTACTCTGACATTCGATTTCGCGAAATGCACCGCTAGCCATTCCGTGAAATTATTTATTGCTGCCTTAGCAGCTGAGTAAGCTGGAATTTTTGTTAATGGTCTGAATGCATTCATGGATGAAACATTCAGAATTACACCCTTCTGCCTTTTGATCATATCTTCGGCAAAAACCATTGTCGGCAAAATTGTTCCCATAAAGTTAAGATCGAAAACGAATGAGAACCCCAACATATCAAGCCCGAAAAATGTTTCGTTAAGATCTGTCACGGTTTTAGGATCAATAAATTCCTGTTTTGCGGTTGCTTTGGGAGAATTTCCTCCGGCGCCGTTAATGAGATAATCAATTTCACCGAGTCTCGAAATAATTTCTTCTTTTGCTTTTATGAGTGATTCTTTTTTCAGAACATTCGCTTCAACGCCAATTGCCTTCACGCCGGTTTTTTCAGCAACTTGTTTCGCAACTTTATCGGCGGCTTCTTTATTCAGATCAATAATTGCAAAGTTAACACCGTATTCGGCTAACCCCATTGCCAGAGCTGTACCGATTACACCTGCACCACCAGTTATTGCGCAAACTTTTCCTTCAACATCTTTAATAATATTTTTCATCTCAACTCCGAAAAATTATTTAAGAACTGCCGCAACGCTGTCAGTAATTATTCTAGCGTTTTCGGTTAACCTTGCAAAATTATTATTCTCAATCGCTTCCTTGTCAAGAAGTGAAGAACCCACACCAACCGCGCATGCA
Organism: uncultured Melioribacteraceae bacterium; assembly: GCA_964516545.1. Lineage (GTDB taxonomy): Bacteria > Bacteroidota > Ignavibacteria > Ignavibacteriales > Melioribacteraceae > JAHISV01. The sequence goes on along the minus strand of CAZEXO010000145.1, from coordinate 3,391 downwards.
CCAGCTTTAATCCAGTCACCGGCGTTAGTTAAAGAAACGCCGCCCGTTGGCATAAGTCTTAAGTGCGGCATCGGAGCGAGTATTCCTTTGAAAAAATTCATTCCTAAAATATCGGCGGGAAAAACTTTTATAATGTCTGCGCCCATCTCAAATGCTGTTTGAATTTCTGTTGGAGTGAAACATCCGGGCATAACAGGGACTTCGTATTTATGAGCCATCTCTACTATTTCTTTTTTCAGAATGGGACTTACAACATATTTCGCACCAGCCATTATCGCGTCTTCGGCTACATCTTTGTTAAGTACAGAGCCGACACCGATAATTACATTTCTTTGAATCGTTGAAGATACTTCTTCAATTAATTTTATCGCGTTCGGAACAGTCATGGTAATTTCAACAACAGATATTCCACCGTCATCAATTGCATTAATTATACTCTTCAGTTTGTCGGGGTCTTTTACTCTTAAAACCGCAACCACTTTTCGCTTAAGTATGTCCTCTAAAATTTCTTCTCTTTTCATATTACGTTACTTTTCTCCTTAAAAAGAATCTGTACTTTTTCTGATTTATTTTTTGAGTCTTATCAGTGATTACTCACAGTACAGCCACAAAGGCTCTAAGACACAAAGTTTTGATTTTTTTTCATAATAAATTTATCGTTCATGAACAATCGGGTTATTCAGTTTATTAATCGTCTCGTCAAGCATTTTCAAAAATTCGGTTTCGGTTTTTATTGCGTTCGGTTCCTTTTCCCAGGCGGCTCCGAAAAAGTATTTGACTTTTCCATCCTTCGGTTCAAGAACTACAATATGATTAATTTCATCCTCAGTAATTTCTTTCAGTGAGGCTACAGGATAAAGAATAGCTATTCCGAGATTATCATCATTCAATGTTTGTTTACCCCACAACGAAATGTAATTCCATCCTTGTTCTGATTTTCCGATTGTAAAATTACATCCGGCATATTTCGCGAGTCCTGTTGCTAGATTATCAGGATTTTCCTCAACTACCATTTCATTTTTTGTAAAACGACTTCCGGCAGAAATAGACAGCGTCGAAACAAGATTATATTTTTTATCTCCCACTTTCCAACCCGTATATTTTGTCTCAACGCTTGAAAAAACATTTCCGTTAAATATTTTGCAGAACACACTGTCGCGTTCTTCTACCCTGTAAACTTTTCCTTCATTCATCATTCCGATAGAACCGATACCAAGTGTATTACCCACCTTAAAAATATCCATCCCCCAATCCTGCATGGAATGGTATGAATCATCTGCCGCAACCGTATCGGTTACGCCTACATTTTTCAAAACAAGACCGCTTATTTTTTTTCCGAAAATATCTGTAGCGTTACGCCAGTCAATGTAAAAACGATAACCGATTATTTCAGATTCCCAGCCCGGACCTTCGTACTTAAAAAGTGCATTATGGTCAGTGTGATTATCAGGTACTTTTATATTTGTCACATTTTCGAAACGGTCGCCGCGATACCTTTTGTCATAAAAAACATTGCCCGGTTTCATCGCCAGTTCAGCATAGGTGCGCGGAGTAAATTCTGAAGCTTGAACTCCTTCACCATACTTGACGCTGATTATTTTTTGTTCGTTTGGTTCAAAATTCATAACTGAGAGAATAATTTTCTCGCCATTTGATAATTCTTCAATTTGATACGCGATTTCCTTTTTATCATCCCATAGTGAAAAATTTATTAAATCAAATTGCGAATCTTTTTTCATCAAATCAGTAACACTGAACATTACTTGCTCATCCACTCTTTGAATTGCTAAAGGATTTTTCAATGGTATCTCAAGTTGCTTTTCACTTGCACAGGCTGTTAAAATAAAACCTATTATTGCAACAGATAAAAATAATATTCTTATCATTTTGTTCTCGTCATTATTTAAAAATATCTTTTTTGAGGGAGTAGGTTGAATCTTATTTTATTATCTCAAAAGAAGTATTTCGCTTTTTTACTGAAGCAAAATTACCAAATATTTCGGACTTATTTATGATTTTGAGATCTGCAACATCATCTTTATGAATATTGGATTCACTTTTGAATCTTAAGGTATTTGAACCTCCACCGGATACATAATCGAAAATTTTTTCTGTGGAAGATTTTAATTGCGGATTATTTATCACTGTAACAGTTTCGTCAAATTTAAGTATCACTTCATTTTTATAGATAACCAGATCAATTATTTTCGGTCCTACTTCCGATTCCGGGTTCCATTTACCATCAAAGGTCCATTCGGGTGTGATAATTTCAGGTGGGATATTTTTATAAGCCTCTGACAAATTATTATTCATCCAGGAAAAATTTCCGCCTTCTTTTTCGCAATTATGGAAATAATATCTTTCGCCCCAGTTGAATGCACGATTACGTGTTGTGTCTTCGTAAGTAACTCTGTAAATAGGAGTATCACTCATCTTGTCGGAGAACTTACAATCAACCAGAAAAAACTGAGCTTCGTAATGATGACGTCCGAGTTGAAAATTTTTAATGCCATCGAAGGAACAATTCTTTAAAACAAATTTCTGGTTCTTATCATATCCGCCAGCGTGCCAGAGAGCAGCGGTTTCTTTCACTTCATAAAATTTCGAATCTCTGATAAAGCACCAGCCGCGGGGACAAACAAAATCAACCGCACCTTCGAAATAACAATCGGCATGATAATACATTCCGGTTTTATAATCCCAGAGAGAAACCGTATCGCCGCCTTTACTAATCATACTGCAATTTGTGATTATTGTGCGTGTTCCGGTTCCGTAAAGAACAAATGCATGCGGACCTATTTCCGGCTGAGTGTTGATAACCGTAAGATTTTTGAAAATAATATCATCGCCATTAATATTTATCACCGCCGGACCGATTGAGTCTTTGTTGTTGTCCCAGTTCTCACGCAACTGATTATATTGAATAATTGTCCCCTCACGGCTTTCACCTTCGAGTGTTATATAATCCTGATCGAATCTTATCTTCTCTTCATAAATTCCGTTTTTTACAAAAATTGTTATTCGTTCGTAATTAAACATCGGCAGTGAATTCACAGCATCGGTCAGTGTTGTAAAATCTCCGTCACCGGATTTATCAACAATAATCTCATTATTTTTTTGCGCAGAGATCTGTAATAAACATAACAGCAGAAACATAAAAACATTGAATAAAGAATGCGGTTTCATAATCATAATAATTTTGTAAAAGATTATAGTTTTACTTCGAGATTTTGAGATTATCTGAAAAACATTTTTTGCCGCGAAGACGCTAAGTCGCAAAGGAATAATTTATTTTTTGAATTTTTTATCAAGCCAATCGAAAGCGGCTTTTTGCATTTCCTGATTGAACTCATGTTTTGCCGGCCAGATTTTTGTTTCGAGTTTTTCGGAT
>CAZEXO010000144.1:0-9983 GCA_964516545.1 uncultured Melioribacteraceae bacterium | reverse complement strand
TGAATCAATCGAACAGATGAAAGGAAGTATGAGCCAGAAAGCTGTTGGCGAACCAGCCGCATTCGAACGCGCAAACTACATGAAAACCCTACAAAGTTATAAACCACTCCTTTAGAAAAGTAAAATAATTTATTGCCCTGGGTAACTGGGGCATTTTTATTTTAAAAGAATATTTTATATTTACACCTAAACTTTACAGTATAGGATTTTATATATGACAAAATATTCTTTCTTATTATTTATTATGACTTTTACTTCAGCAATTTTTGCACAATCCATAAATTGGGTAGATGCTGAACGCGCTTTCACAATGGTTCAGGGAGGAAATAAATTGGTATTCATTTTCTTCATGCAGGATGATTGTGAATTATGCGAGGAAATGGAAAAACACTCTTTCAAAGATGAAAAAGTAATCAAATTTATGAGAGAACATTTTATTGCAGCTAAAGTTAATCCGGAAAGAAACGGAGGCAGAATTAAGGTAAAGAATTTTGTTTACGACTTCAAAAAATTCACATATACTTCTAAAATATATTCATTCCCGTCTTATGGATTTTATTACAGTACCGGAACCATGATTCAGTCGGCAAGAGGTTTTAGTGATGCAGAAAGTTTACTCTCACTGATGAAATACATTGTTGAAAATGTAAAAAAATAAAGAGATGCTCAGGTTAGAGAGTATTGCACTGATGTATTGAAACTTTATGAATCTTTTTTCTGTATAGAACATCATACTTTTAGAAATTATTAAAACGGATACAATTTTATAATATTACTACTTGTATCATTCACAATATATTAACCAGAAAAATCCGGAGTTCTTCATGAAAATATTCTCAAGAAATCTCACATTGCTTTTTCTTGTCTTTTTAGTTTCCGGAAACATCGAAGCAAATAATACTCTTAAATGGTACGGCTTCAATGAAGGATTAGCAAAAGCCCAGAAGGAAAATAAAATTCTACTCGTCGATTTCTACACCGATTGGTGCGGTTGGTGTAAAAAAATGGATGAAAATACTTATAAAAATAAAAAGGTAGTTGATTATCTTAACAAAAATTTTGTCGTAGTAAAATTGAACCCTGAAAAAGAAGGAAGTGTTAAGTTTCAGGGAAGCACATACAAGAATAATGAATTTTCATCGGCTGCCGGTGTAACTGGTTTTCCGGCTACAGCTTTTTTTACAGCCAAATCGGAATTTATTAAAACATTTCCAGGTTATATGGATGCCGAAAATTTTCTGGATTTGTTAAAAAAATTAGTTGAAGCGGTAAAGCAAGGGTAATAAAAAATTTCTCCCGCCCGGGAGAATATACCTCCCTCCAATATGAGGTAAGTCCCCAAACACCATATATAGGGTCTCTTTACAGAGACCCTATTTTATTTCAATAAAATTGCGATGGTGATGTTGCAATAAAGCTTCGATTCTTGCAACTATTTCAAATAAAGACTATCTTTGAACCCGCAATTAAGATTAGATTGAATCAGGATTAAAAATAATTTCCATTTTGTTCAGATAAAATTTGTTGTTTGCCGGAGTGGCGGAATTGGTAGACGCGCATGACTCAAAATCATGTATCCGCAAGGATGTGCCGGTTCGAGTCCGGCCTTCGGTACTTAACCTATCATTTTTTTGATAGGTTTTTTTTATTTTAAAGTATACCTCATCTATTAATCTGTGATATCTGCTAAATAATCCCACCGAGAACATTTCACGATAAATAAAAATTTGACTCTTATAAAAATCCATGATTTATAATCTGAATGGAATATAAATTTGGAATATTATATTATCACAAAAATCCCCATGTTTTATTCACAAATTCATTTTCTTGTTACACACTTTGTATTTAGCTAATTTTACACCAGGTAATTTTTGATCACATAGGTTTCTGGAGAATTTTTTTATGGAAGAAAATGAAAAGCCGGTTCTGTCAAATTTTATAAGAGATTTAATTGATGAAGATAACAAGACAGGGAAGTTCGATAATCGTGTGCATACGAGATTTCCTCCGGAACCAAACGGATATTTACACATTGGTCATGCAAAATCGATCTGCCTGAATTATGGGATTGCCCGTGATTACAATGGCAAGTTTAATCTCCGTTTTGATGACACAAATCCTGTCAAAGAAGACGTTGAATATGTAGAGTCAATAATAGCCGATGTAAAATGGCTGGGCGCTGATTTTGAAGACAGATTACTTTTCGCTTCAGATTATTTTGATCAGATGTTTGAATATGCCGTCGATCTTATTAAAAAAGAATTTGCGTTTGTCGATAGTCAGTCGGCAGAGCAAATTCGTGAACAACGCGGTACTCCGCTCGAAGGAGGAAAAAATTCGCCGTTCCGCAATCGTTCTGTTGAAGAAAATCTTGATCTTTTTTACAGAATGAAGAATGGCGAATTTAAGGATGGCGAACATGTTCTGAGAGCAAAAATTGATATGTCTTCACCAAACATAAATCTTCGCGATCCGATTATGTACAGGATAGTGCATGCCTCGCATCATCGAACAGGAGATAAATGGTGTATTTATCCCACATACGATTGGGCTCATGGAATTGAGGATAGTATCGAAGGAATTACTCATTCAATTTGTACTCTTGAATTCGAAAATCACAGACCCTTATATGACTGGTACCTGGACAAACTGGAAGTGTATCATCCGCAGCAAATCGAATTTGCTAGGTTGAATCTGAGTTACACAATAATGAGTAAAAGAAAATTATTGCAATTAGTGAACGAAGGTCATGTAACCGGATGGGATGATCCCCGTATGCCGACAATTTCAGCTCTAAGAAGGAGAGGTTATACTCCGGAATCACTGTGGTCATTCGCCGAAAAAATTGGTGTTGCAAAAAGAGATAATGTTATTGATGTTGCTTTTCTCGAGCATAGTATACGTGAAGATTTGAATAAAAGAGCAAACAGGGTCTTGGCAGTTCTTAACCCTCTTAAAGTTGTGATAGAAAATTATCCTGAGGATTTAACTGAAGAACTTGAAGCGATCAATAATCCTGAAGATGAATCAGCAGGTAAACGACTTATACCGTTTTCAAAGGTGATTTTTATCGAGCGGGACGACTTCCAGGAAATTCCCCATAAAAAGTTTTTCAGACTTCAACCCGGTGGAGAAGTTCGTCTGCGATATGCTTACATAATCAAGTGTGAAGAAATTGTGAAGGATGATACCGGAAATATTATTGAACTTAAATGCACTTATGATCCTGAAACAAAAAGCGGCATCGGAACCAGTCAGAAAAAAGTAAAAGGAACAATTCACTGGGTCTCTGCGAAACACGCTGTCGAGGCTGAAGTAAGATTATATGACAGATTATTTACTGACCCCGATCCTGACGGAAAAAAAGACGGCACAAATTTTATGGATTATCTCAATCCGAATTCACTTGAGCTCATTAAAAATGCAAAACTTGAACCGGACCTTCTAAAAGCTAAAATTGGTGACATTTTCCAGTTTGAACGCATGGGCTATTTTTGTGTTGATCGCGATTCAAATAAAAATAAATTTGTCTTTAACAGAACTGTTACACTAAAAGATACATGGGCTAAAGTCCAGAATAAATAAAATAATTTATGACAACAATACTGAATAATTTTTATTTCTCAGCCGGGGTAATTCTCCCGGTTTTTTTAATCATTGCTGTCGGATATTATCTGAAACGAAAAAAAATAATTAATGATAGTTTTGTTGATATTAGTTCGAAAGTTGTGTTTAATGTTGCACTACCCGTTCTTGTTTTTATGGAAATATCCGAAATGAATATTCGCGTGGATTTTGACTGGAATGAAATAGTTCTTGTTTACGCGGTCACATTACTTTTTTTTGCTGCCAGTTGGGGACTCGCAAAAGTGTTCATAAAGGATCCGAAAAAGATTGGTCCGTTTGTTCAGGGAAGTTTTAGAAGCAACATGGCTGTTGTAGGATTTGCTCTGATATTAAACATGTATGGAAAAACAGGGCTTGCTCATGCAGCAGTTATACTCGCATTTCTGATGCCATTGTATAATGTGTTATCGATTATAGTATTAGCAGTTTCAGTTCACTCCATTACAAAGAATAATACAAAAAAAATATTCTTTGAAATACTTAAAAATCCTCTCATCATTGCTGCGCTTGTTGCAATCCCATGTTCATTTTACAAGATCGAAATTCATCCAATTCTGAATAGTACAGGAGAATATCTTGCTGATTTATCGATACCGCTTGCGTTAATCGGAATTGGTGGAGGTTTGAATTTGCAAAAACTTAAAAAGGGTTCGACAATTGCTGTTTATTCAACAATCATTAAAAATATTATATTGCCTGTAACAGCAACTGTCGCTGCAATATTTATGGGATACCGCGATATGGTTTTAGCAATAATTTTCATACTCATCGCAAGTCCAACAGCGATTGTTAGTTATATAATGTCACAGGCAATGGGTGCAGATTCAGAACTTGCCGGAAGAATAATATTAATTTCCACTATCGGGTCGGTACTTACACTCAGCCTTGGAATATTTATTCTCCGAACCATGTCACTGATCTGAGATCAATCTTCAAGGACAATTGCCGTACCGCTTGCAGTCACCATCAACATTGAACCACCCTGACCGACTGTTTCGTAATCAAGATCAACTGCTATAACTGCATTTCCCCCTAATCCGCGAGCCTGATCAATCATCTCCTGTACGGCGGTATCTTTTGCGATTCTTAATTCTTTTTCATAAGCTGATGATCGTCCGCCGACAATATCTCTGATACCGGCAAAAAAATCCTTAAAAATATTAGCTCCCATAATTGCTTCTCCTGAAACCAGTCCAAGGTACTTCACAATTTTTTTCCCTTCAATATTATTTGTCGTGGTGACGAGCATTAAAACCTCCGGATAGAATGTTATACGAGATAATCATGTTTCTACGATGAGAATGATAAACAAAAAATAGATAATTATTTGATAAAAATTATTAAATTTCACAGTAACGAGTTATTTTAATGTGTCAGAAGATTTTATTCAAAACCGGTAATTCATGAATTTTGTAAAAGAGTACATAATCCAATCAGTAGTTTGCGCTTCAAACAATCTCCGTTTAAGTACTGAAAAGATTGAGATAGTTACTATTCTGAGAAAATACTTTGAAATCGAAGAAGATATAGCTCTCATTGTTTTCTTAATGAAACAAAAAACTGAATTTTCAAAGTTTGCTCTTAAGCTTGACAGACTTTTAAAATATATTCAGAATGAGAGGATTGATTATCTGAAAGTATCAGAGACATTCAAAGAACACTGTCATTTAATTACTCATGAACTGGGAGCGATGCTTGATATTTTGAGTACTGTCAGTGTAAAATCTTTGCTCTATGAACTTTCCGAGAATAAGAGAAATTTTCTTAAATCAAATCCGGGTTCATCCGGTCTAAATTTAAGTCCAACTCAATCAAAACAAGGAACAGTTACTGAGAAAATAAAATCTGAAATTGAAGAACCATCACCAGCTAAAGAGCAATTCAGTTTTGAGGATTTTGAGAAGAAAATATTAAAACCAATAAAAACATTTGATGCCTTTTTGAATAAATTACCTTCACTTAACTATACTGAAAAAGAAATTAATGAGATTGCGGACTTAGTAAAATTAAACGCAGACTTGTCGGCTAATGTAGGTTTTGATATAATTGGAGAAATGCATTATACTTTTTTTAAGGCTTTGAAATTAATTCAGGCGAAAAAAATTCCTTCAACAAAAGATACAATAGAATCACTACGGGCTTGTTTGATTGTGATTGTGGCGGTTGTTCGCCGGAAGGATGTTGATATTTCCAAATTTTTACGAAGAGCCGAAACATTCGGCAGAAATCTAACAAAAAACACAAGGGAATAATTTTAATGGAATTATATGCAGTGATTATGGCTGGCGGAGTCGGTGCGCGTTTTTGGCCGAGGAGCAGAGAAAAAAAACCAAAACAACTTATAAAAATTTTCGGCGAAAATACTTTAATTAAAGATACCGTTCTGAGATTAGAGGGATTAGTCGAGAATAAAAATATATTTGTAATAACGAACAAGATCCAAAAACTAAGAATAAAAGAACAACTACCCGAAATTCCTGAAAATAATATCATCGACGAACCATTTGGAAAAAATACAGCAGCCTGTATTGGCTTAGCTTCCATTCTTATAAAAAATATTAATCCCGATGCAATTACAATTGTGCTTCCCGCTGATCATTACATTCGTGACAAGGTTAAATTTCAGGAAACAATACTCCATGCAGCTGAACATGCGAATAATTCCAAAGGACTTGTTACAATTGGTATTACTCCCACTCGTCCTGAAACAGGTTATGGTTATATTCAGTTTGAGGATATGGTTGCAGAAAATATTTTCAAGGTTCAGACATTTGCTGAAAAACCCAACCTGGCAACGGCTGTGAGATTTTTAAAATCTGGAGATTTCCTCTGGAACTCAGGTATGTTTATCTGGAAAGTAGATACGATTCTTAATGAGATTAAAGAATATATGCCGGAGCTGAGTTCCGGACTCGAAGAAATTCAGGAGTCAATCGGGAGTGTGGATTTTAATAAAACGCTCACGAGTATTTACGGGCAGCTTAGAAGTATTTCGATTGATTATGGTATCATGGAAAAATCAAAAAATGTTGTTGTTACAAAAGGTGAATTCGACTGGAGCGATGTGGGGAGTTGGGAAACTGTTTATGAATTAATGAATAAAGACGAAAACGGAAATGCCAATGTTGGAGAAATATATTATTCGAACAGCTACAATTCATATGTTTTTTCACCGAATAAATTTACCGCGATGATCGGAGTTGAGAATCTGATTGTAATAAATACCAGTGATTCGTTATTGATTTGCCGAAGAGAAAATGCTCAGGATGTAAAACAGGTAGTTGATTATCTTAAGATGAATAATAAATTTGAACTTACTTGATAGATTGATGAAAAAGCTTTTCACCGAAAAAGATATTAGCGATATGATCAGAAAAGGTATCCGGAATCTTACGGTAACGGAGGGAACGATTTTTACACCTTCGGCAAAAGATAAACTCAATCAGGCAAAAATTATTGTAAGCTATAAATTTGATCAGCCTGATAAATCTCAAAAATCCGTAACGGAAATAAAACAATTTAATTCAATAGCTGTTGGCGCGGATCATACCGGATTCGGATTGAAATCGGTAATTGCAACACACCTGAAATCAAAGGGGATTTCTGTTATTGATGTTGGCACTTATAATTCAGAATCATGCGACTATCCTGACTATGCTTTGAAAGTTGCTGAACAGGTATTGGAAAATAAGACAGGCTGCGGAATTATGATTGATGCTACCGGAATTCCGTCAGCGATAACCGTAAATAAATTACCGGGAATACGTGGAGCGACTTGTTATAATGAATTTACCGCAAAGAGCGCAAGAGAGCATAACAACGCGAATATTCTCGTAATAGGTGCAAAGGCTATTGGTGAAGAAACAGCAAAATCAATTGTTGATACATGGTTATCAACAAAATTTGCAGGCGGAAGACATCAGAAACGACTTGATAAAATTTCGAAAATTGAAGAGAGTCTTCTCAAAAAATCAAAATGAAATTATCTTTTTCTATCAGCTAGTTAAATAATCAGTAAGAAAAATTTGGAAAAATATTTGCAGATAAACTTATGCACTGTTGATAAAATTACTCAGATCGGAAAAATAACATTCCTGATCAAGGTACATTCTCCCGAAATTGCTTCTGCAATCAAACCCGGGCAGTTTTGTAATATAAAAGTCTCAGAAACAAATTATCCTTTGTTAAGAAGACCATTCAGCATTTGTGATGTTGAAAATGAATCTATCTGTTTTATGTTTGATCTTGTTGGCGAAGGGACAAAAATATTGTCCGAAAAAAATAAGGGTGATAAGCTCGATATTCTTGGACCTCTGGGAAGGGGTTTTACTTTCGAAAATAAATTTGAGAATATTGTTTTGGTCGCAGGTGGAATAGGACTTGCACCATTTCCTTTTTTAATAAAAAAGATGATTGAAAAAAATATCGTAGTTTATTTCGGAGCCAGGAATAAAGAGCATCTGATAAATTATAATTTACATAATCTTCAAACAGCAACTGATGACGGTTCATTCGGATTTCATGGAAACGTTATTCAGCTTCTTGAAAAAGATAAAAAATCTTTCGATAAAAAAACTACGATGTTTTATGCTTGCGGTCCGACTCCGATGCTCGCTGCTTTTCAGAAATTTTGTATAGAAAACGATTTCATGGGGGAAATCTCAACCGAGAGCGCCATGGCATGTGGTTTTGGAATTTGTCAGGGCTGTCCCATTGAAACAACAGCCGATGGTTATTATAAATTGATTTGTAAAGACGGACCTGTTTTTGATCTGAGAGATGTGAAATTATGAGTAATGTCAACTTAAAAATAAAAATCGGAAAACTGGAATTAAAAAACCCAGTTCTCCTGGCCTCGGGAACAGTGGGTTACGGTAATGAAATTTCGGAATTTACAGATTTGAGTAAAATCGGCGCAATTGTGACAAAGTCTGTATCACTAAAACCGCGAAAAGGAAATCCGCCGCAAAGAATTGTTGAAACACCCTCAGGGATGCTTAACGCAATTGGTTTGGCGAATGTTGGGATAGATTCTTTCATAAATGATAAAATACCTTTTCTTGAAAAAGTAAATTGTGATGTTATTTGTAACATTGCGGCTAGTTCTGTTGAAGAATATGTTGAGTGTGTTGACATACTAAAGAATGAGAAAATTATAAAAGGATTTGAAATCAATGTATCATGCCCCAATGTGAAAGAAGGGGGATTAATTTTTGGAAATGATGTTTCGGCAGTTAGAAATATTACCGCAAAAACAAGAGCTGCTACAGATAAAACAATCATAATAAAACTATCGCCAAACAATTCTAATATTGTTGATTTTGCCCGGACGGCAAAGGAAGAGGGGGCTGATGCTGTAACAGCTACAAATACACTTATCGGAACAGCATTTAATATCTGGACGAAAAAACCCAAGTTAAAAAATATCACCGGTGGATTATCAGGTCCTGCAATTCGCCCGGTAGCATTGGCAAAAGTTCTTGAGATAAGCCGCAATGTTGATATACCGATTATTGCGAGCGGAGGAATTATGAACTGGAAAGACGCCGTTGAATTTATGATAGCAGGTGCCTCGGCTTTCCAACTCGGAACGGTAAATTTTATTAATCCAAACGCCGGTATTGAAATAATTGACGGCTTAAAAAAATATTGCGAGCAAATGAAAATAAGTAATCTACGCGACATCACTGCTTCATATCAATTATAAAAGATGAATCTAAACGAAGCCTTGAACAAACTTTTTTCACTCCATCAGTTCGGTGTAAAACTCGGACTTGATAATATCCGGAAATTGTTAAACTTTCTAGGAAATCCTGAGAGAAAGATAAATACTTTTCATATTGCAGGATCGAATGGAAAGGGGAGTACGGCTTCTTTTATGAGCAGTATCCTCATGGAGAGCGGAAAAAAAACAGCTCTCTATACTTCTCCGCATTTTGTGAAGTACAACGAAAGAATCAGAATTAATGGAAATATGATTGACGATGATTATGTGAGAGACTTCATGAATGATCTTGATGAATTTATCGATAAAAACAGTCCGACTTTTTTTGAATTGACAACTGCATTAGCATTCAAATACTTTTATGAAAACAGAGTCGATTACGCAGTAATTGAAACCGGACTTGGGGGAAGACTTGACGCGACAAATACAATCGAGCCGATTGCTTCTGTAATTACATCAATTAGTTATGAACACACAAATATTCTGGGTGAGACGCTTGAGAAGATTGCTTTTGAAAAAAGTGAGATTTTAAAACCCGGCGGAAAGAGTTTTATAGGATGCCTGCCGCAAGAAGCAGCGATAATTGTCCGTGAAAAGTCCCGTATCGTTTCGAATGAATTATTCGAGC
>CAZEXO010000143.1:4711-10039 GCA_964516545.1 uncultured Melioribacteraceae bacterium | reverse complement strand
GCCGCGATGAAAACAAGCGTTAACATTATTGTACCCGGTGATAAACTTGACGCAAAAATCGATCTTCTTCTTTCCGATATGGTAATCTCGTTTGAAAGACCGGCAAAAACCGTGGCTGAAGATATTGTTCAACGAGTGTTAAAAGGAATCAACGGACTGGAAATTGGAATGAGAGTCTGGAATACTTCCGGTGAAATGAAAATGGCATTATCAACCGACCTCGACACAAAAATCGCAAACGAGATTCAGAAAATTCTGGGTGAAGAATTGGAGAAACTGCAGAATCGGTTGAGAGAAGAATTTAATGCCCGTGTATTGCCTGAGATTAATAAATTCAAAAGTCAGGTTGAGACAAAAATAAACGAAATCACCGCCGGGCTTGGTGATTATCAGTCATTGGTAACTGATAAACTCGGTTTAGTTGACAGCAAGAAAAAAGAATTAGAAGCGCAACTTGAGAAAGTTAAAAAAGGTTTCCTGGAGGATAAGTTAAAGGGATTGTTTAAGTAAGATTATTGGAACATGGATTATCATGATGAATCGTGATCACAAAATGACTGACAGAATTTAGGTTGATAAAAAGAGCAAGAAATAATTTTTAATCTTGCTCTTTATTTTTCAAAATTATTATGCCTAGTTGCTAATCACTTCATTTTTCTCTTTTCGTGATTTGAAAAGTTTGTAATTAATACTATCGCTTATCGCCATCAGACTGGCTTTGATAATATTTTCAGAAGCGCCAACTGTTGCCCATGTTTCAACACCATCACTCGATTCAACAAGCACTCTCACCTGAGCGCCGGTGCCGTCGTCTTCACCAAGAACACGCACTTTATAATCTACAAGATATATTGCCGAGATTTCAGGATAAAATCTTCCAATGGCTTTTCTAAGAGCCTTATCCAGAGCGTTAACCGGACCATCGCCATCCGATGCCGTATGTTCTTCTTCACCTTCAACTTTGACTTTAAGAACCGCCTCTGAATATTCTGTTCCGTTTTCATCGAACATAACATTAATCTTTGCATAGGTCACGTCAAAGAATGGACGATATTCATCCAGACTCGCCCGCATCCGTAGCTCAAAAGACGCTTCCGCGCCGTCGAATTGGAATCCCTCATACTCAAGTGCTTTGATATGTTGAATAAAATTTTTGCTGAATTCTTTTCCTTCAGGTAACTCAATTCCTAATTCTTTTGCTTTGTAACGTATATTACTCTGACCCGAGAGATCCGAAACAAGAACCCGTTGTTTGTTTCCAACAGTAATCGGAGGAATGTGTTCATACATTTTACTGTCTTTGAGAACTGCGCTAACATGTATTCCGCCCTTATGAGCAAAAGCAGATTTACCGACAAAAGCCGCGCGCATATTTGGTACCAGATTCATTATCTCATAAACATAGTTCGATAGTGAAGTGAGGTGTGTTAAATCAATTTTTGATTTCGGCGTAAACTTCTCTTTCAAAATTAAATTTGGAATAATACTGCAAAGATTGGCGTTACCGCATCTCTCGCCTACTCCGTTAATTGTTCCCTGAACATGAACTGCGCCTGCTTCAAGCGCCGCGAGTGAGTTTGCAACTCCAAGTTCACCGTCATTGTGAGCGTGAATTCCGACATTAACTTTAAACATTCTTACGATATCAGTAACGATTTTTCTTAATTCAGTTGGTATTGAGCCGCCATTGGTATCACAAAGAGAGAGAACGCTGGCGCCGCCTTCAACAGCAGCGTTTAACATCTTTATCGCAAAATCGGGATCATCCTTATAACCGTCAAAAAAATGTTCCGCGTCAAAAATCACTCTTCGTCCGTGTTCTTGAAGAAATCTTACTGACTTAAAGATTAATTCGGAATTTTGAGAATCAGTCAATCCTAAACTTTTTTCTGAATGAAGCCTCCAGGTTTTCCCGAAAATTGTTACCACAGGTGTTTCTGATTTTAGCAGCATATTGAGATTATGATCCGATTCTATCTTGTCGGGGAATCTTGCTGTTGATCCGAAAGAAGTGATTTTCGCGTTCTTAAGTTTCAGGTTTCTTACTTTCTGAAAATATTCTTCATCTTTTGGATTACTTCCGGGCCAACCTCCCTCAATAATATCAATACCAAAATCATCAAGTTTTTCCGTGATTAATAATTTGTCATGGATTGAAAGATTTACCTTCTCACCCTGAGTTCCGTCACGCAAAGTGGTGTCGAATAATTCGATTAGACCTGATTCCTTCATGGTATTTCCCCTCTTGATATTATTGTTATATCATATTTGTTTTACGCGCATATTCAAACAACCCGCCAGCTTCAATTATCGGAAGCACGTCACCAAGTGAGTTCAGATTGAATGTATCTCCCGTGGATAAATTTTTCAGAACATTCGTATCCATATTAACTTCAAGTTCATCACCGGTTCTTATTTTATGATTGAGTTTATTCGGAGTATCGTAAGGAACAACGAATCCGCCGTCAACCGAATTACGATAAAATATTCTGGCATAAGATTCTGCGATAATTGCTTTTACGCCTGCTTTCTGCAAAGCAAATGGTGCGTGTTCGCGGGATGAACCGCATCCGAAATTAAAGCCGCCGATTATTATTGAGTATGCTGAAATAAATTCTCCGTTCTCAATAAAAGGTACGCCTCCATTCGGCAGACCTGATTCATTAATCGGTACACTGGATAGAGCAAACTTGCCGTAAAGTTTTGATTCTTCGGGATCAGTTAAACTGTAAACAAGATGTTCGGCAGGAATAATCTGATCGGTGTCAATATTATTTCCGAGAACAAATGCTTTGCCTGTTATTTTTTTCTCCATTCTTAATTTCCTCTAAAGATAATTTCAACCAAAAATTGGTGATTGCAGATTCTTAGAAACTAATTATTTTATCAGAATCCCTTACTATTTCATATAAATCTTTCATTGTAGATAACGGACATAATTCAGAACCTTCAGAATTTCTAATCTTTAGACAGGTTCCGCATGCAAGAATCTCGCCACCATTATCCACGAATAACTGCATTTGTTCTTGCACATTGAATTTATCATCAATCAATTTTTCACACTCCACGCCTTTCGCAAGTAAAAAAGCTTTTACTTTGTCACCTTCTTTAAGCGAAAACACGCCAAGGCGAAAAGCATTCCACACAGTCTCAGCGTCAGTAGAATAAATTATCATTCCTAACTTCATTCGAATACTCCTTTACGAACTTACTTTTCTGATTTTTATATATGATCTCTGGGATCAGTAATAACACCATTAATCGCTGACGCCGCAACTGTTAAAGGTGAAGCAAGATACACTTCTGATTTTTTGCTTCCCATCCTTCCGGGAAAATTTCTGTTAGTGGTTGAGATGACAACATCATGATCAATTGAACGGCCGACAGTATCATCCGGACCACCGAGACATGCTGCACAGGAAGACTGCGCGATGATACATCCGGCTTTCTCGAATATTTCTTTAAGTATAATTCCGTTATAAGTTTCAACTTCGAATTGACGCGCTATTTCTGTACTTCCCGGAACAATGAAAGTAGGCACCTGAACTTTTTCGCCGAATAGTATTTGAGCGGCAAACATAAAATCAGTTAACTTACCACCCGTGCATGAACCGATATAACATTTTGTAAGTTTAGTTCCCTGAACCGCGCGGACTGTTGCTCTGTTATCGGGACTATGAGGTTTTGCGACAACAGGTTCAAGTTTGGCTACATCGTATTCATACTTGCTGTGATATTTTGCATCAGAATCACTTTCAAAAATTTCATAAGGCTTATCAGTGCGTTCTTTAACATAAGCCTCGGTAATAGAATCGGCTTTTATAATTCCGCTCATTCCGCCCGCTTCAATAGCCATGTTTGTAAGAGTCATTCTTTCATTCATGTTGAGAGAGAAAATTGCTTCACCATCAAATTCCATCGCGCGGTAAGTTGCGCCGTCGGTTGTTATATCGCCAAGAATCTGAAGTATCAAATCTTTTGCGGTAAGATAATTCGGCATCTTCCCATGAAAAATAAATTTCATTGATTCAGGAATTTTCTCCCAGATTTTCCCGGTGCCGAGAATAAAAGCAGCATCGGTGTTTCCAACGCCGGTTGAAAACATTCCAAACGCGCCTGAAGTGCATGTGTGTGAATCAGTTCCGAATAAAACCGTTCCAGGTAAATTAAAACCTTCTTCTGCAAGTGCGATATGGCAAACGCCTTTATATCTTTCAGTACCGACATCGTAGTAATTTTTTAGATTTTGTTCAGCGGCAAAAGTTCTAAGAATATCCACATTCCTGTTGGCGTGTTTATTAGCCGTGAAAATGTAATGATCCGGGAAAACCACAAGTTTATCTTTGTCCCATATTTTCGCTTTGTCGCCGAATTCATTTTTCCAGATTCCGATTGTCGGAGGTCCGCAAACATCGTGGGTCATTAACACATCAACATTAAGCCAGACATTTTCACCAGGAGAAACTTTTTTTCTTCCGGCGGATTTAGCTAATATTTTTTCAGTAATTGTCATTGCCATAAAATTATCCTTTTATTCGGGAGTGATTTTCAAATTCATGGTCTTCCAGTTCATCAGCTTCAATTCTTTTACGATGATTCAAAGCCTGTAAATAGGCTTTTCCGCTTGCCTCAATAATATCAGTTGAAACGCCGCGTCCATTAAACGCTCTGTTTCCGAAACGAAGCCGGAGGTTTACTTCGCCCTGTGCCTGACGCCCTGAGGTAACGGAACGAACCTGATAATTTTCAACAATCGGTTTAATTTCAAGAGCGCGGTCAATGGCGTTGAATAATGCATCGATAGGTCCATCGCCGGTTGATGACTCTTCAAAAACTTCATTGGCAGATTTAATTCTCACAGTTGCTGTGGGAATTGATACTGTTCCTGATAATACATTCATCTGATCAAAATTGTAATACTCTTTTTCAATAAGAACATGATCTCCCATTAATACACGCAAGTCATCGTCGTAAACTTCTTTCTTTTTGTCGGCAAGTTCTGTGAACATTTCGTATGCCTTGTTTAATTCTTCTTCTGAAATTCTGTAACCAAGTTCAGTAAGTCTCACTTTTAATCCATGACGCCCGGAATGTCTTCCCAAAATTATTTTTGTTTTTGGAACGCCGACTGAATCGGGAGTCATAATTTCATAAGTGTTTCTATTCTTCAACATACCATCCTGGTGAATACCTGATTCATGAGCGAAAGCATTTTCGCCAACGATAGCTTTATTCGGTTGGACAATTATACCAGTGAATCCTGAAACAAGTTTACTTGAGTTATAAATTTCGAGAGGATTGACTTCAGTGTAATAATTAAGTAAATCT
>CAZEXO010000143.1:0-4701 GCA_964516545.1 uncultured Melioribacteraceae bacterium | reverse complement strand
CCATCACAATTTCTTCGAGAGAAGCGTTACCAGCCCGCTCGCCAATTCCATTGATAGTACATTCAACCTGACGAGCTCCGTTTTGAACAGCCATTATCGAATTAGCAACAGCCATTCCGAGATCGTTATGGCAATGAACGCTTATGATTGCATCATTAATATTTTTTACTCTTTTAAAGAGTTCGGCAATCATGTTTCCGAATTCATGAGGAAGAGTATAGCCTGTTGTATCGGGAATATTTATTGTTGTTGCCCCTGAAGCAATCGCTGCTTCAACAACTTCAGAGAGATAACCAATTTCAGTCCGCCCGGCATCTTCGGCTGAAAATTCAACGTCATCACAAAAAGTTTTGGCATATTTAACAGCATCTTCTGACATTTTTATAACTGTCTTTCTTTTTTCCTGTAATGTTGAGCCGTAACGACTGTCGCTGAATTTTCCGAGGATATGAAAATCCGAAGTTGATGCGAAAGTATGAATACGTTTCTTTTTAGCGTTGCTGATGGCATCAGCCGCTGATTTGATATCGACCTCTTTAGCCCGCGCAAGCGCAGCGATTGTGACACCGACTTCATTGCTGATTCTTTGCACGGCTTCAAACTGAGCCGGAGATGAAACAGGAAAACCCGCTTCGATAACATCGACTTTTAATTTTTCGAGTTGGCGGGCAATCTCAACTTTTTCAAAAACGCTTAATGACGCCCCGGGAGATTGTTCACCGTCTCTTAAAGTTGTATCAAAAACAATGATTCTATTATTATTCATTTCATCCTCTGTTTTAATGTGGAAAAATTATAAAGTAAACACACCTAACGCTTCTTCATTGCATACTTCGTCGAATTGTTGTAGTACCAATTCGGCAAAGTCAGTAGTGTTTACCAGTTTTCCACCAGCGGTATTAATGTCCACTGTTCGGTATCCATCTTTCAGAACTCTGCCAACAGCCTCCTCAATTACAGTTGCGGCTTTTGTCATTTTTAAAGAGTATTCAAACATCATGGCTACAGATAAAATTGTAGCGATTGGATTTGCTTTATTTTGTCCGGCAATATCGGGTGCGCTTCCGTGAACCGGTTCGTAGAGAGCATATTTATCGCCCAAACTTGCCGAGGGTAACATTCCCAAACTTCCGGTTATTTGTCCTGCAATATCGCTTATGATATCTCCGAATAAATTTGAGGTAACAACCACATCGAACTGCCGCGGGTCGCGAACAACCTGCATAGCGGCATTATCAACATACATGTGGTTTAATTTTATATCGGGATAATCCTTCGCAATTTTTTCAACCACGTTGCGCCAGAATTGAGAAACCTCCAGCACATTTGCTTTATCAATTGAAGTAACTTTTTTCCCACGATTTCCGGCAGCTTCAAAGGCCTTCCGGGTTATTCTCTCAACCTCTTCGGTCGAATAGATCATCGTGTTCCAGCCTTTGCCTGAATCCATTCCGCGAGGTTCGCCGAAATAAATCCCGCCGGTTAATTCACGGAACACAACAAAATCAGTACCTTTAAGCACTTCACTTTTGAGCGAAGATGATTCGAGAAATTCATCATATACTTTAGCAGGGCGAATATTCGCGTAAAGTCCGAGGGATTTCCGAAGTTTAAGAAGCGCTGCTTCGGGTTTCAGATGATGCGGAAGGTTTTCCCAGGCATAACCGCCAACAGCTCCCAAGAGAACCGCATCACTGTCATAACATGTTTGTAAGGTTTCATCAGTTAACGGGTTACCAAATTCTTCATAAGAAGCACCGCCAATTAATCTTTCAACGGTTTCGATAGTAATCCCGAATTTTTCAGCAGCATGGTTCATCACCTTCAATGCTGCGTTTACAACTTCGGGACCAATACCATCGCCCGGAAGTAATGTTAATTTGAAAGACATTTCCTACTCCTTATGAAATTATTTTTTCTTAAATAACCACGACATCATTTCTCTTAGTTTTGCGCCAACAACTTCAATCGGATGTTCAGTGTTTTCTTTACGCAGAGCTAAGTGTTTTTTCAGTCCTGATTCATTTTCTGCTAACCATTCTTTAGCAAACTCACCGCTTTGAACTTCAGCAAGAATTTTTTTCATTTCGGCGCGGGTCTCTTTTGTTATTAATCTCGGACCTCTTGTCATTCCGCCGTATTCGGCAGTATCACTGACAGAATAATTCATTCTCGATAAACCACCTTCGTAAAAAAGATCAACGATGAGTTTTAATTCATGCATACATTCAAAGTATGCAAGCTCAGCAGGATACCCTGCTTCAACAAGTGTATCGAAGCCTGCTTTAACTAATTCAGCAGCCCCGCCGCACAAAACAGCTTGCTCGCCAAAAAGATCTGTTTCGGTTTCATTCTTGAATGTTGTTTCAATTACACCAGCTTTCGTACTACCGATTCCTTTTGCCCATGATAACGCTAAATCTTTCGTATTGCCCGAATAATCCTGATAGATGGCAATTAAACTCGGAACGCCTGTTCCTTCAGTAAATGTTCTGCGGACAAGATGACCGGGACTCTTCGGTGCAATCATCATTACATTCACATTAGCCGGAGGAACAATTTGTTTGTAATGAATATTAAAACCATGAGCAAATACAAGAGTATCTCCCTCATTCAAATGTTGTTTGATTGATTGTTCATAAACTTTTTTCTGAATCTGGTCAGGTAAGAGAATCATTATAACGTTAGCATTTTTTGCCGCGTCTTCGGCAAGAGTAACTTTTAATCCTGCAGCTTCAGCAGCTTTCCAGGCTTCGCTGCCAGGCACTTCAGCAACTGTGATATCCATTCCGTTTTCTTTAAGATTCTGGGCATGAGCGTGTCCCTGACTTCCGTAACCAATGATAGCAATTTTTTTCTGTTTTAATAAATCAAGAGATGCGTCTCCCTCGTAATATACTTTCATTTTTTTCTCCTTTTATCCAACTGTTGAATATTCTTTTTTTATGTTATTTGGTTGTTCGCCTCGTTTGAGAGCAACAGTACCTGAGCGCGCCATTTCAACGATCCCAAAAGGCGCAAGTACGTTTACGACTGCATCAATTTTTTCGGGCGGACCAGTGACTTCAACCATTAATGACTTTGGATTAATATCTACAACATTGCCTCTAAAAATTTCGCATATATCAATAATTTCGGGGCGTTGACCTTTTCCGTAATTAACCGTGATAAGGGCAAGTTCACGCTCAACTCTTTTGTGTTCCGTGAGATCAACAACCTTCAACGTATCAATCAGGCGATGCAATTGTTTTACAACCTGTTCAATAATTTTATCATCACCGGTGGTAACAATCGTCATTCGTGAAATTTCTTTGAATTCAGTTTCACCGATGGAAATACTACGTATATTAAAGCCTTTGCCGCTGAACATAGTAGCTACACGGTCAAACGCTCCGAATCTATTTTCAACTAATACTGAAATAGTGTGTTTCATATTATACCATCCTCTTCGGGTTTAAACGTTTAACCATCATATCCGAAATTGAAGCTCCGGAAGGAACCATTGGAAATACCATATCTTCTTTAACAACTTTGAATTCTACAAGAATAGGTCCATCGTTAACACTGAATGCGTCATCCAGAATTCTATCTACTTCATTTGGATCTTCAGTTGAATAAGATGGTATTCCGAGCGCTTCTCCGAGTTTTACAAAGTTCGGATTGCTTGCCGCCAGGTCTGTAAAACTATACTTTTCAGCATGGAATAACTCCTGCCATTGACGAACCATTCCGAGAAAACTATTATTGATGATGAAAAATTTAATCGGCAATTTATAATAAACAGCAGTGATCAATTCCTGCATATTCATTTGGAAACCACCATCGCCGCTTATGGAAATGATCGGTCTGTCTTTAACGGCAAAAGCTGCACCTACTGAGGCAGGTACTGAAAAGCCCATTGTTCCTAATCCACCGCTTGTTAAAATCGAACGCGGATTATTAAATTTATAGTGTTGGGCAATCCACATTTGATGTTGGCCGACATCTGTTACAACAATTGCTTCGCCTTTTGTTTTTTCCGATATTTTTTCAATTACATATTCTGTTCTGAGTCTGTCATCATTTTTTTCATAAGTCAATGGGCATTCCTGACGCCAGTTGTTAATTTGTTCCCACCACTCCGTAAGGTTATTATTTTTTTTCATTTCAGCCGCGATACCTGCCATAACATGTTTTACATCGCCGACTATCGGTAAATCAACAACAACGTTTTTATCGATAGCCGTTGGGTCAATGTCGACATGAATCTTGTAAGCATCAGCAGCGAAAGTGTCAACGCGTCCGGTAACGCGATCATCAAACCGGGCGCCAAGAGCGACGAGTACATCGCAATTATTGACAGCTTGATTTGCCCAGTAAGTACCATGCATTCCAAGCATTCCGAGAGATTGTTCATCAGTTCCCGGAAAAGCGCCTAAGCCCTGGAGAGTCATAGTGACAGGTAAATTATTTTCTTTCGCAAGAATGTGTAATTCTTTTGAACCACCCGACATTATGACTCCACCACCGACATACAATAATGGGCGTTTTGCTCTGCTAAGCATATCGGCAGCTTTTTTTATCTGGTTAAAATGTCCCTGAACTTTTGGTTTGTATCCCCTGATATCAAAATTATCGGGATAGTTGAAATAAGCGGTAGCAGCAAAAACATTTTTCGGCACATCAACAACTACAGGTCCGGGTCTGCCGGTTGATGCAATA
>CAZEXO010000142.1:0-10063 GCA_964516545.1 uncultured Melioribacteraceae bacterium | reverse complement strand
CCAAACAGATACTCTTGATAATTCGTGATCATCACTTCAACATCATCATCTTCGCACTCTTCTCAAAAACCTGTCTGTTGTTACCGATGGCTCTTAATCTGTAAATATAAATCCCAGGAAAACTAGTTCTTTTCATGTTTGAATTGTTTCGGATTAATTATGAATTCTTTCACCTGAGAATTTGCATATAATTACTCACACGGGTGATTTAAGAATTTTTCGCGGGGTTCTGTTCCGGGATGTTATTATTGAGACGGCTGATAATTTATTAATTCTTAAGCTCTTTTTTAATCGCTTCAAAATATTTCCTGATCAACTCTTCGTAATCTTTTTTATAACCTTCCTGCAAAGCTTTTTTTAATTCCTCTTTAATCATGTCCGATTCCGACATTTGGTTAAAATCAAGCGAAGCCGGTGTACTTCCTGAAATATCTCTTCCGGAAAACGATTCGCGTTTTTCCTCGAAGTCGCGTTCGTTAATCGATTTCTGGGCGTCAAGAAGTCGCGATAATATTCTTTCCTGTTTTTGCAGCAGGTTATTATCAGGATTTTGCGATTGCATATCCTTCACCGCTTCCTGCATTTCCTGCAGAATCTTTTCAAGATCACCGGCAAGTTTTTGCGATTGCCCGCTTTCGCGCGCTTCCCGGTTCAATTCAGCAAGTGATTTACGAATCATTTCCTGCTCTTCGGCAAGACGCTGCATACTCTCCATTTGCTGCTGAGCTAATTGTTGTTGTTTCAGCATTTGTGTCATCTGATTTAAGCTCATCTGCTGCTGGGACATTTGTTTAAGCTGCTGCATCAAAGACATCATTCCGCCGCTCTGACCGCTGCTGTTCATCATCTGGTTCATGGCGCCCTTCATCAACGAAGCGGCTTCATTCACATTTTTCATGGCGCTCTTCTCTTTCATCAAAGCCGAACCCGATGAACCGCCCTGCAGGTAATTTTTCGATTGCTGCATATCAATTCTTGCCCGTCCAAGCGAGTTGCCGAGTTCAGGCGTGACGGCAAATGATTTTTGAGACAATGCTGAAACCTTATTAATAACTTTTTCAAGATTTTCGCTCAGCTTATTTTGTTTATCGGTGAGTTTGTTCAACATCTCAAGATCACCCGGATATTGCTCTGTTTCATCCTTCAATTTTTCCTGATCTTTAGATACGTGAATCAGGTCATTAATTATTTTTGCCATATCATAAAACATTTCCATCTGCATTTCACGGTTCATTTGCTGCTGCATCTCGCTGAACATATCTCCCATCTCGTTCATGTTTTGCGACATTTGCTTAAGCATTTTTTGCATGGATTGTGATTTTTGGTTTTTAAGGTCCTGCTTAATTTTTTCACCCAGCTCCTCATTATTCTGCTCGGTATATTTTTCCTGAATTTTTTCCATTTGTTTTTCAGGCATGTTGGGTAATTCGCTCATCTTTTCAGCAAGGTCTTCCATCGCTTTTTGAAAATTCGACAAATCATTATTTATGTCTTCCTGACGTTTTTCGATACCGTTTTTATCTTCAGGATTTTCAAGAGTTTTTTCAGCAGCTTTTTTTATTTTCTCTTCAAGTTTCTCCGCGCGTTTTATCATTTCGTCAACTTTTTGTTCAACCTGAAGTCTTTTCAATAAATTTAAGGTGCGTTCAATACTTTCCCTGAATGTGTTTTCATTCATTTTAATATCATCGAGATTTTTCTGAGCCTGGTTCCGCAGGAGTTTTTCAAGCTCATTCTGCATTTTTCTTATCGCATCCAGGAGCTCATTTCCCTGAAGTTCTTTCATCAGGTCCTGAAGTTCCATGTATTTTTGCATGGTTTCATTCGACAACAAATTATTTTCCATAAGATCATTTTGCATGTCTTTCAGTTTATCAGCAACATCCGAAGCTTTTTCGCTTAACTGTTCATACTTGTTTAGTGTTTCCTCGATTTTTTTCTTTTCCTCGTATGATATTTCTCTTTCATCCCGCTTGAGTTCATTACTTAGCTGTTCCATTTCATCCTGAAGTTGTTTTGCCTCTTCAAGTGTTTTTGTAAGTTCTTCTTTAGCCGTGTCCTGAACTTTGTCAGCCTCATCAAAAAATTCATCCATCGAGGGAATAATAATAGTGCGCACCGAGGATTTTGTTGATTTAGGTCCGCTTACAATATCATTATCAAATATTTCGAGATAATAACTGACCACGTCACCTTCAGCAAGAAATAAGTCGGAAACATTCCAGTTAAAATAAATTTCCTGTTCGATCATATTTTGATTCACAGGTATGTTTACCGTTGAGAAATTTTCAGAGGTGCTTTCATACCTTGAAGCTGAAAGCCGGTAATTCAGAATGTACTTTTCAAATCCAAAATCATCCCGGATTTTCGACTTAAGCGCCACTACATCAGAGGCAATTCTGTGTTGATCCTCCGGAGCCAATAACTCCAGCTCAGGATATAAATCGGGAATAATATTTATTTCGTATTCAACGGGATTTATACTCTCAATACCTCGTTCATCAATCAGCTGGATTGAATATTTATCATTTTTTACGACAGTGAAATTTACACGGGAATCTTTATCATCGATATTCATTTCCATTACCGAGTCGGAAAAATCAAGAAATGCCCTGCTTAGATTTTCGCTTGATTCAATCTCCAGTTCTACCTTGCTTCCTTTCAATACATTTAAGCTGCCATTGTCAAGCTGAATACTTTTTTCCAACCGTGAATAACCGGGAAATGTTATCACCAGCTTCAGGGATTTTACTATCGGTCGGTTTAGTACTGTTATTTCGAACTTGTCGGATTCTAATCCTTCACATTCAATATAATATTCCAACGGCGAGTTAAGGGATGAGAATCTATATTTGTAAAAATCATCTTCGGTTTCAGTAATTCTTTTTGATACAAAAGCCGATTGATCGGAATACTTATAGTACAGATTTACAGAAGAGTTATAATCACCTGAGACTTTTACCGAGATGATCAGCTCTTCGCCCTTTGCTATTTCTTTATTTCCGGGAATAACTTCAAAAGTAATTCGGGGAGGTATTGAAAATTCCTGATCGTAATTAATAATTCTTTTGAATGAATCATTAAAGCCTGTGAAGGTCAAAAAAACTATTCCAATTATTGATAAACTGACTCCGGACTGAAACAAAAATCTATATATACTTTTTGACTGAATGATTTCAGTAAAATCATATCGTTCGGATTTTTGACAGACGGACTTAAAAGCGGCATCAATTAATTCGGTTGAATAGTTTTTATTTTTTTCATCAAGCAGTTGAAGTGAATTTTTAAGATCATCTTTAATTGCCGGGTAATGCTCTCCTACCTTTGAGGCAATCAGATAAATTTTCTGAGTATTGAAGGGAGAGATACATTTTAAGAGAAAATAAAATGTTTTGCCGAACAGAAAATAAACTGAAGCGAGAGAGGAGAGAAAAAAGAGTACGGTTCTTACCTCACTGCCGAACCCGAAAGTATATTCAAGAATTGTCAATAAAAGTACAAGCAAACCGGAGTATAATACTCCTCTGATAAAATTTTCCAAAGCCAGGAATAAATTTCCGCGGTTGTAAACTTTTCGCAGTTTTTCAATAACCCGGTTATAATATTGTGTGGAATTGTTCATCAATTACTCAGCGCCCAGACAATAATGTTCGTACCGAATTTAAGAGCTTCTTCACGTTTTTCAGGAGGATCGTTATAAACCTGTTCATCTGTCCAGCCATCGCTCGGATTACTTTCGAATGTATAATAAACAACCAGTCTCTCTTTGATAAAGATGCCAAATCCTTTAGGCTGCTTATCATCATGTTCATGAGTTTTTGGCGGACCTGTATTAAAATCATACAAACAATGATACAACCCGAAGTCAAAAGGAATTTCCTGCAGTTCATTATCGGGAAATACTTTTTTCATTTCCCGCCTGAAAGATTTATCAAGCCCGTAATCATCATCAACATACAAAAATCCGCCACGCTCAAGATAGTCTCTTAACCGCGCGGCTTCACGATCTGAAAAAACCATGTTACCATGACCGGTCATAAAAAGAAACGGATATCGGTAAATATCATCACTCGCGAGATCGACAAAAACATAAACGGGATTCACATAAATTTCCGTGTGCTCTTTCACGTAATTAAGCAGATTAACTTCAGCTGAAGGATCATTATACCAGTCACCGCCGCCGTTATATTTTAGTCTTGCAATTTGGAATCCACCGTCCTGAGCAAAACTCAGTGAGAGGAATAAAAGTATGCAGAAAATATTTCTCATCTCTTTCTTTCAGAATTTTGTCTTATACAAAGGTATGAATAATTCGTTTCGGGATAAATGCATTTTCCCGGATTATTTATTTTGTCTCAATTTGAATGTTAGTTGCTTATTTAATTTTGTCGAAAATCCTAAACCAAATGGAATTATCAATTCCACTTAGTCCTGATCAATTTCGTCGTGCTAAACTAAGATTAAAAAGGTTCTCCAACCGTATAGAATTTTTATCCCAAGTTAAATTCCTTCTCTGGTTTAATTAACGTGTAGCTGATTTTGTATCGGATTATGAATCCGAAACAAGAACCGGAATTGAGAATTATGTTGGAATAATTTATTGATGGATGTAATTAAAAAAACATCAGTTATTCCGTAAATCAAGGTAAAAGAAATAACTTGAAGAAATGGTTCTAAAAACCAGATATTAATACCAGAAAAATTTCATAAGAAGGTTAATATGAAAGCTGCTTACTTAATCAGAAGAATTATACATTTTTTTAACCTGGATACGGAATTGGAAAACCCCGATCGTATTCATGAAGAAATAACCAAGGGAGTGGTATTCAAAGGAACAAACCTCTGGATATTAATCTTCGCTATTGTTGTAGCCTCGGTTGGGCTTAACATGAATTCTACTGCCGTTATCATCGGCGCAATGCTTATCTCTCCTCTGATGGGACCTATTAATGGAATGGGTTACAGCATTGCAATTTTTGATCTGGACCTTTTCAAAAAATCCATTAAAAATTTTACTTTCGCCGTTTTAGCAAGTCTTCTTGCTTCTACCACATATTTTGCCTTAAGCCCTATTTCCACCGCACACTCAGAATTGCTGGCACGTACAAGTCCGACGATTTACGATGTATTAATTGCCTTGTTCGGCGGCTTGGCGGGAATTGTTGCAATAAGCAGTAAACAAAAAGGAAATGTTATTCCGGGTGTTGCTATTGCAACAGCGCTTATGCCTCCACTGTGTACTGCAGGTTATGGGCTGGCAACGGGGCAATTTAATTATTTTTTCGGCGCATTCTATCTTTTTACTATCAACACAATATTTATCGCCATTGCATCCGTTTGGATTTCGCAATTGTTAAAGTTTCCTATCAGAAAAACAATTGACGATGCCAGAAAAAATAAAATTAACAGGATGATATCAGTGGTAATAACAATCGTACTTTTGCCCAGTATTTATTTTGGATATCAACTTATTCAACAGGAAAAATTCACCCAAAATGCGAATCGTTATATTTCGAATATAAGTTTGATTGAGGGTAACTATTTATTAAAAAATCAGGTTGACGCCAAGAACCGGCAGATACTATTGGTTTACGGCGGAAGTCAAATATCAGATAAACAAAAAAGAATCATCGCTGAAAAAACAGCCGACTTTGAATTAGAAGACACTCACGTAATAATCGAACAGGGACTTGCGTTCAGCAGTCTCGATGAAAAAACTGTAGAAGTAAATAAGTTACGGGAACAAATAAGTAACTTAAGCAGGGTTCTTGATAAAAAAGACGCACAGATCGATAGCGTTATAACAAAAGATTTATTCGGTAAAATCCTGTTGAATGAAATAAAAAACATCTACCCGCAAATTAGCGGTTGTAGTTATTCTAACACCTATATTTTTCATGACACTCTTAGTGTTCCACAGAGAAATTTTATTGTTGTTTTATCGAGCGATAAGAGATTATCAACAAGTGAGAAAACAAAAATTAACGGGTGGCTGAAAACAAGGTTAATGAGCGAGAATGTTAAAGTTATTTATGAATAATATTCTTCTTCGATAAAAAAAATTTTCGGAATAATAAATATCCACCTGCATTCATGGGTGGATATTTAAGAAACAGAAACTAATTTGTGCGCTCTCTTCTGGGAATCTTACCCGCCAAAATCGTCAAGCATAATGTTTTCGGGTTCCACGCCTAAACTTTCGAGCATTTTAATAACCGCTGAATTCATCATTGGCGGACCGCACATGTAAAATTCACAATCTTCAGGAGCCGGATGATCTTTCAAATAGCTTTCATAAAGAACCTGATGAATAAATCCGACTTTCCCTTTCCAGTTATCTTCAGACAGAGGTTCAGATAAAGCAAGATGCCATTCAAAATTCGGATTTTCTTCGGCAAGTTTATCAAATTCATCATTATAGAATGATTCGCGCAGACTTCTCGCGCCGTACCAGAAAGTCATTTTTCTTTTTGACTTAATACGTTTCAACTGATCAAAAATATGAGAACGCATGGGCGCCATTCCTGCACCGCCACCGACAAATACCATTTCAGCATCAGTATCCTTAGCGAAAAATTCTCCGTAAGGTCCGGAGATTATCGCTTTGTCTCCGGGCTTCAGATTAAAAATATATGACGACATTTGTCCCGGAGGCACATCAGGCATATTCGGAGGCGGTGAAGCTATTCTCACATTTAACATTATTATTCCTTTTTCTTCGGGATATGAAGCCATCGAATAAGCCCGCGTTACAGGTTCTTTTACCTTTGAAACAAAACGCCACATATTATACTTGTCCCAGTCGCCGCGATATTCTTCTTCAATAATAAAATCCTTGTAATTAACAGTGTGAGGCGGCGCTTCAATTTGAATGTAACCGCCCGCGCGGAAATCCACATTTTCGCCTTCAGGTAATTCAAGAATAAGTTCCTTGATAAATGTAGCCACGTTACGATTAGAACGAACTTTGCATTCCCATTTTCTGATATCAAAAACTTCATGAGGCACCAGTATTTTTAAATCACTTTTTACCGGTACCTGACATGATAAACGATAATGCTCGTGAATCTGTTTTCTGTTAAGTTTAGAAGTTTCGGTCGGGAGTACGTCTCCACCGCCCTGAACTACCTGACATTTACACTCGCCGCATGTTCCTCCGCCGCCGCAGGCAGAAGGAAGATAAATTTTTTGGTCGGCAAGAACATTTAATAATTTATCGCCGATGGGAACAGTAAGAGTTTTATCCGGGTCGTCATTTATAATTATTTTTACCTTGCCCGAGGCAACTAATTTTGATTTCGCGAACAAAATTAATATCACAAGCGCCAGAACAATTATTATGAACATCCCAACGCCAAGAATTATAAGACCTAATCCAGTCATTAAAAATACCTCTACAATTGAATTCCTGAAAATAACATAAAGGCAATTGCCATCAGACCTGCTGTAATGAAAGTAATACCAAGACCGCGCAAACCTTTGGGAACATTGCTGTATTTCATTTTTTCTCTAACGCCTGCCAGAGCAATAATCGCAAGAGCGAAACCTACGCCCGAACCGAGTCCGAAAACAACACTTTCACCGAATGCGTAATCTCTTTCAACCATTAACAATGAGCCGCCGAGAATCGCGCAGTTTACCGTAATCAGGGGAAGAAAAATACCAAGTGAGTTGTAAAGTTTGGGTACGAATTTGTCAAGCGTCATTTCCAGAATCTGAACCATCGCGGCGATTACTCCGATGTAAGTAATTAAGCCGAGAAATGTTAAATCAACATTCGGTAATCCTGCCCAATCTAAAGCGCCCTGTCGGATAATATTATTGTACAAAAGATTGTTTACGGGAAGCGTAATTGCCTGAACAACAACAACGGCGATTCCGAGACCGACGGCAGTTTCCACTCTTTTTGATACGGCAAGAAAAGTACACATTCCGAGAAAGAAAGCCAGCGCCATATTTTCGATGAAAACAGATTTTACGAATAAACTCAAATAATGTTCAAACATACTAAGCCTCTTCCACTTGTTGAGGTTTCCAGGTTCTTATTCCCCAGATTAACAGACCAATAATTATAAACGCGCTTGGTGGCAGAAGTAACAATCCGTTTGCAGGGTACCATCCGCCTTCAGTTATTAGAGGTAATACAGAGTAACCGAGCAATTTACCTGAGCCTAAAAGTTCACGCCAGAATCCCACAAAAAGAAGCACGAATGCATAACCCAGTCCGTTACCGATACCATCCATCAAACTAATCACCGGTGGATTTTTAAGCGCGAATGCCTCGGCTCTGCCCATCACTATACAATTAGTAATGATTAATCCAACGTACACGGAAAGTTGTTTACTCACATCAAACGCGTATGCTTTTATCAATTGGTCGGCAATAATAACAAGTGAGGCAATAATGGTCATTTCCACCAAAATCCTGATGCTGCTGGGAATGTGATTTCGGATTATGCTTACTGAAAAATTTGAAAACGCCGTAACAAATGTAACTGCCAATGACATAACAATTGCTGTTTCGAGTTTGGATGTGACTGCTAATGCAGAACATATACCAAGTATTTGTAATGCGATGGGATTATTATCAAAAACCGGATCCCACAGGATTTTTTTTAGATTACTCATTATTCACTTTCTCCCCTTTCAGATTTGCCAAAAAAGGACCATAACCTTTTTCACTTAACCAGAATTTTACCAGATTATCAATACCGCGTGTTGTAAGTGTTGAGCCGGATAATCCGTCAACCTGATATTGTGCTTCGGGATTTGAGTTATCAACCGTACTTTTAATAACAGTAATAGCAACATTACCATTATCATCAAAAGCTTTTTTACCTTTCCAGATAGCTTTCCACTTTGGATTATCAACTTCGCCGCCAAGACCGGGAGTTTCACCATGCTCATAAAAAGTAAATCCTTTTATGGTTGTAAGGTCGGTATCAAGAGCAATAAATCCGTAAAGAGTCGACCACAATCCTTTACCGTAAATAGGAAGGATATATTTATCAACCGCCTTATCTTTCATCACCTCGTAGATTACCATATTTTTCGGTTTTCTTTTTATTCCGGCAATATCATCTCCTTGTTGAATAGTCTCGCTTAAATCCGGTTCGAGAGCAATTTTTTTTATTTCAAATGTCTCGGGATTCAGTTCTTTGGTATAATTCTGCTCATCAATAATTTTTCCGGAACTCAGTTCAATAAGTTTTGCTTCTATTCTTTCCTGATATACTTTACGAACATCAGTTGATTCATCCAGAAGATCGCCTGCCGCGAGGATATTTTTTATTTTATCTATTTTTTTATTCTCTTCCTGAACATCGCTCAGCGCAACGGCCGCCGAAGAAACCAGTACTGAACATACCAGACACACTCCAAGAGCTACAAGTATGGTTTTTTTTGTACTATCAGCTGACATGTTTTAACTGTCTCCTCTTAATGTTAGCGTTAATGAAATATTTGTCAATAATCGGGGCAAACACATTCATGAATAATATTGCCAGCATCATTCCTTCAGGAAAAGCCGGGTTTACTACTCTCACGAGAACCACAAGAATTCCAATCAGCAATCCGTAAATCATTTTACCGTTTTCAGTGTAAGCCGCCGACACAGGATCGGTTGCCATAAACACAGCTCCGAAGGCAAATCCGCCGTAAACAAGATGCTGAAGAGGCGTAACCTCAAACATCGGATTTGTCGAGCTGCCGATTAAATTAAAAATTGACGACATTATAATCATTCCGAGAAGTACGTTGAACATGATTCTCCATGAACCGATACCGCTCGCAATTAAGATTACTGCGCCGATTAAACAGGCAAGTGTTGAAGTTTCACCCATTGACCCGGGGATTAATCCGATAAAGGAATCCCAAACGGAATATGTTAACTGCATTGTGGAATCGGCAACCTGAGCCAGCGGAGTGGCGCGGCTGAGTCCGTCAACAGCAACCCAAACTTTGTCGCCGGAAATTTGCGCCGGATAAGCAAAGAATAAAAACGCGCGTCCGGCAAGAGCAGGATTAATGATATTCATTCCCACACCGCCGAAAATTTCTTTTC
>CAZEXO010000141.1:5980-10116 GCA_964516545.1 uncultured Melioribacteraceae bacterium | reverse complement strand
AAGAGCCGACAAGTGTGTTTTAACTCTGCCGATTTTTTCTGTTATCGGTTCAAGAATAAAAGCAGGGAGTAAAGCGCCGACAGCGTTAAGGATTAAAAATGAAATGGAAATAATCATACCTGTTTCATTCTCATCCGCCGGATTAAGTTTTTGTTCGACAAACCCTATCATATAAACAAACATTGTTTGAACTCCAACCCAGGAGAATGAATGAGCGATAAGTAGTTTGATATATTGATTCCAGTTTGTGTCGGTTACTTTTTCGGCGGCTGCCTCTTCAACCTGTGATAATTTTTCCGGTTCTTTTATAAAAATCATCGGGATAATTGAGAATGCAAGAACAAGAATAACACCCGAATAAATCAAAAAATAATTCCCGAAAATTGCTCCGATTGCATAAGCTATAACTGCCAGTGACCCTGATATAGTCTGCATCCAGGTATAACCTTTTGTTCTCTCTACGCCTTCGGGTGTAACGTCAGCGATAATTGAGCGGGTTGGATTGAATGAAACATTTATCGCGAGATCGAAAGTGAGCGCCACGCAAACAGCAACGACGATAATATTTCCGATTCCGAAAAAGTCATTTATCCCGCCGATGTTCGGAAGCGCGAATAACATTAATGCCGCAAGCGCGCCGCCGATATAAATAAATCCTTTCCGCCTTCCGCCCCAGAACCATACATTATCGCTAATCATTCCGATGATTGGCTGACCTATAATTCCGGCGAGCGGACCGGCAGCCCACACAAAACCTATTTCATGTAAATCGAGATTATACTGGGTTCTCATCAACCAGCTCAAGGCTGCAATTTGAATTGACAAAGCGAAACCCATCGCTGTTGACGGAAGACTTAAAAGCACGTAAAAAGTATTGGTCAATTTCTTTTGAATGTTTAACATGGTCTCCTCGTAATTCCTGTTTTAGTCAATATTAACAAGCGATTTGAAAATATTGTTTTCTTTTATCCGGTGAGAATAATATCATATTTTTTACTCACTTGCATGTAATTATCTGAAGATTCTATGCAATCGATTCCGGGAGTAATCTTATTAACCAGCCATTTTGTAAAACGTTTTTAGGATGGAATAATAATATTATATTTCGAATTGTAATAAAGAGTTAATTCACAGAACAACTAAGTGCGAACAAAACACATTATTCCGGAGAAAATTATGAAATACTGTTTTATTCTTTTTATGACTGTAACAATATTCGCTTCTGTTAATTATGGTCAATCGGCTCTTGATAAAGGTAATTATCAATTAGCGGGAAGTTTAAGTTATAGCCGAACAGAAACCAATAATGATTACTTTGACGATAAATCCACACGTATCAGGTTATCTCCGCAATACTCTTATTTTATTATGGATAATTTATTGGTGGGTGGTATTTTTTCTTTTAATTACTCTGAGTATGAATGGCTCGACCCGGAAACAACATTATCGATTTCAAGATCTTTGGGAATCGGACCGGTTGTTAAATATTATTTCAGAACTGAAAAACTTATTCCTTTTATCGGAGTCTCTGCACTCTATCGTAATTACCTGGGCGAAGATGCATATGGTTATGAAATGGATTTAAGCGCGGGATTTGATTTTTTCATTGCTAAAAGTCTGGCTCTTGAACCCTTCATTAGTTACAACATAATTCAGGACTATGAACCTGAGGCTGATCAGACTACTTTGGAATTCGGACTGAGACTTAACTATTTCATTATTGAATAAAAAAAGCCGGGAGATACTTTCCCGGCTTTTTTTTCATTTTGTCAAAGAGTTGTGAGCAGTTTTGAATTTCACTCAGTGATGGTTCTCTTATAAAACGTCCCACGTAAAACAAAAACTGATTTTTATTATTCCTCAAACATTTCATATTCCAATTTGAAACCCGGTGTATGTACTAAAATAAGTTTTGCATCATCTGATCCAGAGTTTGTATAGGAAAAACGTATTCCCTTTGTTACGATACAAAAATCACCGCTAAAAAGTTTTTTTGTTTCATTATTTATGGTAAAATCAATACATCCCCGGATAACGTAATAGTATTTGTCTGATCTGTTCGACCAGGAAACTTTGTGACTGATACCAGCCGGAACAGTAATCTCGGCAAAGGAGGAGCTATTCTCCTGCCCAGCTGTATAATCAACAATCTTAAGTCCGCTAAAATCAATAGGGCTCATTGTTTCATACTTGATAAACATAAATTCTCCACGTAAAACAATTTCACAAATTTATTCCATAAAATGTTGGTTTTACTTCCGACGATATTGAAGAAAAGGTTTTATCCCATAAACTCATTTCCCACTTTTCTTGCGCGTTCGGGTTTATCAAGATTAATTTCTAAAGCCAATCCTATTTCAACCAATAAATTCCAGCCCGCGCAGAGGAAAAGGTAGGGATTCATATTTCCAGCATCCGGAACTCGTATTGTCATAAACGGTGTATCTTTAGCCGCGATTGCAACAACTTTAAGTCCCACTCCTTTTTCCAGCACTTCCTGAAACTTTTCAATTTCTTCATCAATAGGGTCAACAACAAATACTATATCATTAGCGTCCATAACTTCTTCAATTCCATGAACAGCGTAAGTACCTTCAAGGTAATCGGATTTTTTCCGGGTGATTTCGTTTGTCTTCAGAGTTAGTTCCTCGGCTACGCCATCATTATAACCGGCAAAATAGATTGTCGGAGCTTTAACGGCGTAGTTTACAATGTCAGAATTTATTTGCAGAGTTAAAGCATTTTTAATCTTTTCCCCAAGTTCGTGTAAATTATTTTTTTGTCCGTTTATATTCCAAAGTATCGACTCATAAAAAAGAGCCTGTTCAATAACACTTTTGGTCGCCGCAACCGCGTTTTCCCAGCCGCAGTTTAACACGAATGTTTCAACGCATTCTTTTTCAAGAAGTGTGTCTTTGTTCGCGCTTAGAGCGAAACGATTGTTGTTTTTCATCTCTGCTAATTTTTTCGCGAGCAGAACAACTTCTTTTGTCCTTCCGGAATTTGAAGCGCAAAACACCGCGAATGTTGAAAGATCATAAAAAGATGCCTGACGCGAGCCATCAGTGAATATGTTTAGACCCAGCCCAAGTGACAACGCTTTACGTATACTGTTTTTCGCGGGGAATATTCTGCTTGAGCCTTCGCCGGTTAAGAATAACTTTCCTGCCGATTTAATTTTTTTTGCTACATCGTTAGTTTGATCCGGGTTAAAATTTTTCACAACTTCAATTGTATCCATCATTTCACGGACAAGCGCGTATTTTGTGTATCTTGTTTCATTCAAATTCATTTTGTCTCCTGTAAGGAATATTTTTATTGATCTGAAATATCATCTTTGTTTCATCTTTTCAGCAAGTTCGATAAATTCTTTTGTCTCCCGCCGTACTTGCTGCACGAAACCATTATCCTCAATAGTACCAATAGCGGCGGTCATCTCTTCATTATTTCTAAAGGTTGCCTGCCGGAATTTATTTTCAAAATCTTTTTTTCTGGAAGTGTAAACCTGCTCATTTATGTATTCCTGAATGGTTATTGCCTTATCGATGGCTGAAATCCATTGCTCTTTAGTTAGTTTACTGCTTCCATAAAATTCACAAAGCACTGCAAATGCATGTTTCTGTTTTTGTTCAGGATACTCTTTCCAAAGATCATTATATCGTTCATGAATTTCAGTCCATGAAGTGAGTCGCCCGGAACCGATGTCCGCTCGAATCTGATCAGTCTCTTTTTCAGGAATAAGCTGTCCACCCAGATTAATCCATTTTGTAACACGTTCACCCGGGAGATTTTTACACATATCATCGAATGAGTTTTTGGGATTTGACGACAGATAATCAAAAAGATTTTTCACCGAGTAATAAATCATCATATCATAATAAGCATGATAAGCTGTGTGTGTTTTAACAATAACTGCCTTCCGGTTCGATCTTTCCATATTCTCACCGGTGATGTCCAGTCCGTTTATTTTCTCAGAAGAACCCGATAATAATCCGCGTCCTTTTATTAATAATTCATTTTCACTATTATTTAATGTAGATAAATTTCCTGTTTGTATTGCTATATGAGTTGCACCTCCACCACTACCAAAAAATCTTAAATTACAAAAATAATTAGCAGGTTCAGATCCCGCATTT
>CAZEXO010000141.1:0-5970 GCA_964516545.1 uncultured Melioribacteraceae bacterium | reverse complement strand
GACTCAAATGACTGATTGTTTTTTTTCATCCAGGCTTTAGCTGTCCATAATTCAAGTAAACGGCATGCATGAATAATCTCTTCAATTGTGTCGGGAGCCAGAGCTTCGAATTCGATATTCTGAGTTTTGTGTTTCCGTTTGTCGCGGCTTTTATATTTACCGGAATTCCTGATCAGAGCATACATATTATAAAGCCACCAGTAAGCCGGCATAATTTCCAACTGATCTTTCGAAACATTGTTATTTAAAAGTGAGAAGGGAAGAGGGATATTCATCTCAGAAGGGTAATCTGCTTTTGATAATAGTGTGAATGAAACAAAGCGGCATGAGTGTTTTATGCTCGTACATAATCCCGGCCAAAACCCACGCCCCGCCTGCACTTCATTGTCATTCGCACGACTGTTGTGGTTTGAACCTATGGTAGCACCGGCTGCGATATTGCTTTGCCCCATCACAACGGACGCGATAAGAAACGAGTTGTTATGATGTTGTTCATGCGCCGGGAAAATAAGGTTGTTAAGTACTTCGCAGCAGGATATTGTTGAATTGTCGCCAAGGAAAGAATTAATTAGCCGCGCGCCGTATTTAAGATTTGAGTTATTACCGAGAATAAACCGGACAGCTTTACACCCGTAAAAAATGCGGCATCCGTAACCTATAATTCCGTTAACCAGTTCAACACCTTCACCGATTTGCGAAGGCTCTTCCTGCGAGGAGTTAATGGTCACATTTTTTATTTTGTTAGCTCCCTTAATGTAACAATGTGGACCAATCTTCACATCTTTCAGAATACGCGAATTTTTTATCACGCATTCATTTTCAATAAGTCCGTAATACCCGCGGCGAGAATCGAAGGCGCTCTGGGTAATATCTTTCAGTTTCGCGAGAAGTTTTTTATCGTCACGGTACTTAGCCCACATGTAAGCGTCCGCGGTTATCATCCCGTCGAAGGGAATAACCTGTCGGCAGCCGGCTTCATTCATGAGATCCATCCAGACTCGCACGTTTTCTTTCTCGCCTTCTTTTACAATTCCGTTTCCGAATTTTGCATGCCCGCTGGTGTTTATCTCATCAACTTTTGTAATTATGCACCGATCACCGATAATAAAATGTGCAAGGTAACCGACATTGTGAATAGCAACATCATCACCGATATCGCAGGAAATAACTATGCTGTTTGTTATTCCCGCAGGTAATTTTAAGTCATGTTGTTCAAGTATAACATCCCGAAGTTTTCCGATTCTTACGAGTCCGAAAAAAGTATTATTAAAAACAAGATGGGTATCAAATTCATTTGTAACTAAAATATTATCCCAACTGTCGGCAGTGTTGTTATTATTAACTAACTGACTGATCTCATCGGCTCTCAGTTTACGCCAGCGATCCAAAGGCCATAAAGTCTGTTCATTCCTGATATAGTATTCATCTTTTCCTTCAGGAATAAATTCGAGGGGAATAAAATTTTTACCGATTGATCCGGCTGGCAGAATTGAAACAGTACTCATATCTCTATTTCCTTTAACATGTGGCCATAAAAATAACGGCATTAAGATAACTTTTTTATCGGGTAAACTGTAACAAAAAATATTCTGGTTTTCTAATTGTTCAGGCTAAAGAATGGTATTTTATTCAGGGAGATAAATGCGCCGAATTATAGAGCTATGGTGTTTGAAAATTATAACTAACGGAAGTGTCATTCAACTAAACATCTTTAACGTGAAAAACTTTTCATATGATATTTATGAATGTTCTGATAATTCTTTTATTTGTATTGTTGTATTTTTCTTTCGGTGCCGCACATTGAACATTCGTTTCTGTGAATGCAGATAAAGTTACCGCATTTCGGGCAGGCTCGTCTTTGTTTCTCAAGTTTTATGAATTGTCTGATTCCTCTTTCTTTTATGATATTCAAATTCTCAATCATACTCATTCCGTATTTTGTTTTGTAGCGTTTATCGAGTTGTTTAAGTCGCTGACATGGATATTTCTCACAGTCGAAACAGTATTTCGATTTCCCGCCGGAAAAATGTTGGCAGTTTTTAATGATACACCTGCGGCAGGAATTCGGTTTGTTTATATCAGAAAAATTACAACCCGCACATCTGTCTTTCTCCCTGAGATAAGCATAACACAAAGCGCAGTTCATTCCACACGGGGCAATGAGAGAGATTATCATTCTTACATTTTGTCTTGTATATTTACTTTTCGGCAGCATGTGATTAATCCCCTGATGAATAATATTACCTTAATTATTTGAGAGAAAGCTCTCAATATCATTCATAAATTTTGACACTGCTTTATCAATCTCTTTTGTGAGAGCATCCAAATTCCCGAAGTCTGGGTTTTCAAAAGGTATAAACTCAAGAATAGAATCCGCGCCTTCAGTTGTTGATACGATATTATATTTTTTCCAATTCTTCTCTTTGAAGAGTTTCCAATATTTTAATTGCACATTTTTATTATAACCGGCTAACCAAATCTCAAATCTGCATTTGTCATGAATAAATACAATAGCAATCTTCAGTTTTTTCTGTTTGAAAAATTGCGGTACGAGCGAGAAATAAGTCATGTCCATATAACCATAATAAATACTTCCGGAGACAGAGTAATCAGGGTATTTATTCTTAAAGTACGTTTTTAATTCCAGTATGTACTTCATCAATCTCTGATATGCTTTTTTGACAACTCCGGTTTCAAGTTGTTTTTTATACTCGTTTACACATTCCTGAAATGATTCCATTTATCAGCCAATTGTATTATGAAAAAATATTTTATCTAGGGTATATTCACCGAACAGACAATACTTATTTCCGTCGGTTCGAATTTTATTATCCGGTCAAAAACCAGAACAACAATAATGAAAGGAAAAGTTACAGACAAATATTCTTAACTATTTTCTGTGTAATCTCTTTTTGTGGACAAACTTTTTTATCATTTATCTCAACAGTATCATCTTCTTTGTTTTCGTGTATCCATTCGTTTTCATTTGATAAATATATATACCGCTGGATAGATTGAAACCGTCAAAATCAATTGAATAATTTCCGGCAGTTTTATAATCATCAACCAATGATGTTACAATTTTCCCGAGAATATTATATACTTTTATGGTTACACTTCCTGCATGGCTCAATGTGTAATAAATTTTTGTCACGGGGTTGAAGGGATTCGGATAATTATTACCAAGTAAATCTTCAGGAATTTCTGTTGATAATTCTTCGGTTGATAATAGTATGTTGTTGGAATCAGTTAAATAATATCTCGCCCAATTCCATGATCCTGACGCCGGGTAAGAATTACTATAGATTGATTTTGTCAAACCCGAATCAGCAGTAAAAGTAAATTCAAAATAATCGCCATTCCCATTGACGCCATAAGTTTTGATGAATGAGTTAGAAATACCTGAATTGGAATATCTGAATATTTTTTCAGAGTCAACTTCGGACTTTATAAAAGAGAAAACTGAACCTTTAGCGTAAGGTTTAGTATATATCTCATGCATTCCGTTTTTTAATTCAATTATTTCAATATCGGCAGAGTCAATAATCAGGGAACTTGGATATGGAGACTGATCAACAATAGTTCGCCAGTATCTTCGCCATTGATGAATTTGCCAACGAATTGAATCAGGAGAATCAATCATACCTGTAATTTCCAATTTTACTATTCCATTATTAGTTGAGGAATAGTGTGACCATTGATTGGAAGAACCGCTATTAAAACTGTAAAAATATTTTTCACCCACGGATAGGGGAAACATTTCTGTAAAATTATTCTCCTGAGAAAATCCGAAACTCAAGAAGAGAATATGGCTTGAAATCAAAAACAATGTTTTCATTTTTATACCCCCAAAATTGTTAAGTACAATTTCAATAAATATCAGAGAGTATTGTAAAAAAATAACATCATGGAATTTTTTTACTGTTTATCGAAGCACGGTGATACACTTCTTGCCAAAGGTTGGCAGAGATTACTCAGAGGAAAATCACTGCCAGCGATTATTAATTTTGTTAACAGCATTTTAAGTGCGACTAACATTTGCGTCACAACAGTAAAATTAACGCGATTAATGGAAAACAAAACATCATTATGAAAAATTAGTTATCCCGTTTTTCATAAAATACTCACTCTTAATTCCAGTCATCTTCATAAAATTTGCTCCAAAAGTTTAACATATTCAACCGGATTGAAAAGAGCGGCAGTATGACCCAGATTACCCATATTCAATATTTTTACCTTAGTGTCAAACAATTGCTCGTAGAGCCGAAAATACTTTTTTCGTTGTGTCGGATCATTTTCTGAATAAATTACACTTACCTGACCAGTCCAATTTTTATACCTTTCCAAATCGTTTAACCCTTTCCTCATAACATCAATTGCAACAGAAAAATGTGAAACCGCATCTTCGATAGACAAATCATTTTGCAGCATATCATTAATAACTTTCAGCCATTCAACCCGTTGTGATTCAGGCACAGTAATATGTTTCAGCAAGTCAATTGCTATCATCTTTTTTACAGTTTTTTCAGGAAGAATCCGGATTAATGTGACTATAAAATTCATCAATGTTATCCAATTTTTACCGATTGCGTTAATGGGTACGCTGTTGGATAAAATAAGTTTATCAATGTTATTTCCATTGTATAATAAATATGCCTGCGCTAAATATCCTCCATAAGACTGGCCGATAAGTGTAAAGTTTTTAACACCTTCGGTTTGTAATATTAAATCCATTGCAGAAAAAAAATCATCTGCTTTGCGGACTGGTGAGTAATCAGGCGCGATAACAAGATATTGTCGGGAAAGTTGTTCCATGAACATATATCCGATCGATGCTCTGCGTATTCCTCCGCCTAACCAAATAACAGGTTTACCCTTACCAAGGCAATAATAACGCCAGTTTGTAGTACCGACCAGGATATTTTTTCCATAGCGTTTCGAAAAAGAATTAATCTGTTCTGCGATCATTAATTTATCGACCATAAGTTATGTAAGTTGATGACGATGTTAAATGAAAATAAATCTGTTCTTTTTCATCTGTCGATTTCTGCCTCTGATCCGGTTGCGATTCGACGTGGTGTGGTAAATGAGAAGGAGTAATAAATATCCGCCAGCCGGATAATTAAATACAAAAATTTTACTGGGATCAATATTCAATTAAACATTTCTATTTTGGAGCCATCTTATCATTTGTTTTACATGATAAGTAATTCTCCTGAGTGAAAAATACTAATAGTTGAATAATATTTACAGAAATATTTATCAGCGATAAGGCACGTTTATTTTCGTTTGGCGAAAAAATACTTTTACTAAAGTATTATTCCAATTCGAAAATCGTATGAACTGACTTTTGCTTCAATATCATCTCTTTTATTAAGATCACTCAATCCGTAATCAAATAAAAATTCAGTCAATAGTTTTATTTGGAATATTTCCAGTTCCGAACCGATTCCGGGTTTCACTCCAAAGAAGTATTTTTTAAATTCGTAATCAATACCACGAGGGGAATTATTTGTTCTGTTTATTTCTTAATCAACCCGGGGACCTAAAAAAAAGTAAGGTTTTATAATTCCTAAATCAATTTTAGATTTTGCTAACAGCGAAATATTCAGATAATCAATTTGCATTTCAAAGGATGAAGGAGGCAGGACTTTTTTTTCAATGAATCCTTTTTGTAAATAATTTATTTCTGTAACAATACAAAAATTTGTCCATTACAAAATTCTGCAAAAGCGCCGAAGTTAATACCCGATATGTCTTCTTTGTTTTCGCCTCCGGTTATTATCGGACTCCATTCCTGATGGGATGTTGTTCCGCCTTACAATAAAACTCTTAATTAACAACAACCATCAACCACAAATGACAAATGAAATGTGTCAATGTTACTCAGCTCTTTTCCTATTACTCTTTCCATAATCTTACAAGCCGCAGCGCGGCGACACATTAGTAGAAAATCCAAAACAGAAAAAA
>CAZEXO010000140.1:8687-10127 GCA_964516545.1 uncultured Melioribacteraceae bacterium | reverse complement strand
AACCCAATAACAGGCATCCATGATATCGCTAAGACCAAGATTAACACAAATAATATTTTCACTTCCCATTGACTTGTTCAACGCAAACCATTCATCAGTGCCGACATGATTGTTGTCGATTCCTCCCCAGGCGAGATTGATTCGTGCGGGTCGTTCATCTTTTGGTCCGATGCCGTCCTGCCAATTATAACCCATAACAAAATTTCCGCCCGGCCAGCGCATGTTGGTTATTTTCAATTCCTTCATGGCATCGATATAATCTTTCCTGAATCCGTTTTCATCTGCAAGTGGTGAAGACGGATCGTATAAATTCCCATAAAGAGTATTGAAGTCCACTGTATCCGGCAAACCCATTCTGCTTCCGTTAAAATGGATAGGTTCCATGAATACGCCGTAGATTTTCGGATCGATTTTTCCAATCGTTCTTTCAATATCTATTTTGATTTTTGCCGTCTGAGCCGATAGACAAAATGGAATGGCAAGCAGAACAATTATTAATATTTTTTTCATGTCAATTCCCGCTTAATAATTCTA
The DNA here is from genome assembly GCA_964516545.1 of uncultured Melioribacteraceae bacterium. Lineage (GTDB taxonomy): Bacteria > Bacteroidota > Ignavibacteria > Ignavibacteriales > Melioribacteraceae > JAHISV01. Next base: position 9,593 of record CAZEXO010000140.1, on the reverse strand, counting down.
GAATAAATTTTGTTGTTCACATGAAAACTTGCATTTATTCAATAGTAAATAAATTTTTCAAACGAATATCCTTCGAAGAACTCCCTATCAGAATCTCCCACTCTCCGGTCTGCGTTTTTAAATCGTTTGTTTTTTTACTGTAAAATGAAAACTCCGTTGCCGGTATTTTAAAGGTTAGTGTTTTACTCTCTCCCGGTTCAAGCGTTAATCTCTGAAATCTTTTTAATTGATTTATTGGTACTTTTATCGACGCATTCAGAGCATGCGCATAAACCTGAACGACTTCATCACCTTTTAAACTTCCGGTGTTTTTTACCTTAAACTGAATTTCAATTTCACCATCCGGTTTAATTTTGTCAGAGATTAATTTCAGATCACTATATTCAAAATGAGTGTAGGAAAGTCCATGCCCGAATGGATATAAAACAGGTTTATCAAAGTACATGTACGTACGCGGGTTATTAATAATATCATAATCAAACATTGGCGGGAGCTGCTCAGTTGATGCATAAAATGTTTGAGGCAATTTTCCGCCGGGATTTATTTTACCGAACAGAACATCGGCGATAGCCTTTCCGCCGAGTTCGCCTGCGTACCAGGCTTCAACTATTGCTTTGACTTTTGACTCAGTTCCTGCAAGAGCAAGTGGCCCTCCGTTCACAAGAACAATTACAATATTTGGATTAACCGAAGCAACCTCGGTAATCAACTCTCTTTGAACGAGAGGCAACTCAATTTCTGTGCGATCAAGTTCCTCCTGAGAAATACCGGGTGAGATTCCGAGAACAAGAATTACAGCATCATTATTTGCGGCTGCTTTTTTTGCTGCATTAAAATCTTTCTGACCGAGATCCCATGTTAACCTTGCACAGGCGCCCATAGCATTTTCAAAATATTCATACACAA
>CAZEXO010000140.1:0-8635 GCA_964516545.1 uncultured Melioribacteraceae bacterium | reverse complement strand
CGGGAAGTAATTTTACTTTTGCTCCGATCGGCTTTTCGCCATGCTCTATCCAATCATCAATAACTAATTTGCCGTCAACATAAAGACGCGCGCCATCATCGCTGCTTGTACCGATACGATAAATTGTATCAGGAGGAGTTATTTTTCCCGTCCACCTCACGGAGAATTGATCTGCCGGTACACCGTAAGCCGGTGAATCTGAACCAAAACTAAAATCCACAAAAGTATCTATTCTTGTTACAACAGGAGTTCCTGATAATTTCATATTATCAAAATATTCTCCCTTCATTCCTGTTTTATCATGACCTTCAACTTTCGAAAAATATTGCGGCTCAATAGGTCTTAATAATCCTCCGCCGATGTCGCATCCTTTTTCATATTCAATTTTAATTCCAAGTTCATCTGCCTGATTTTTTATTCCTTCGAGCGGGGTCACTATTATATTCGGAAAGCCGCTGTAAATTCCTAACTGAGCTTCATCCGCATTCGGACCAATCACGGCAATTGATTTTATTTTATCCTTACCTAGTGGAAGTATCCCGTCATTTTTTAAAAGCACAATGGACTTCTGCGCGACTTCAAGAGCAAGTTCGCGATTTTTTTTAGAATCAAGTACATCATTCGGAATAAAAGTATAAGGTACTATTTCCGGAGGATCGAATTCGCCAAGTCTGAAACGCGCCGAAAGAACTCTCTCTAAAGCTTGATCAAGATCATTTACTTCCAACATTCCTTCATCAAGGGCTTCCTGCAAATGTTCACGATACATAGTTCCGCAATTTAAGTCGCAACCTGCAAGGATACTTCTTGCCGCAGCCTCGGCGCCTGTTTTAAAAAACTTATGTCCAAATAACATGTCGGCTATTGCGCCACAGTCGGAGACAACATAGCCTTCAAAACCCCATTGACGGCGCAAGAGATCCGTCATTAAAAAAGTATTGGCATTACACGGAACCTGATTCAGTTCATTATAAGCGCCCATAATTGAGTAAGCTTTGCCTTCAGTAATTGCTTTATGAAACGCAGGCAAATAATACTCATACAAGTTTCGCATATCAACATCGGATGAACCGGTATGACGGCGTTCTTCTTCATTGTTGGCAATAAAATGTTTTGGAGTAGAAACTGTTTTCAAATAATACGGATGATCACCCTGCATTCCTTTTATAAACGCGACACCCATCCGGGATAATAAATAAGGATCTTCACTGTATGATTCTTCATTACGTCCCCATCTCGGATCGCGGGCAATATTTATTGTTGGACTCCAATAAGAAAGACCTTTTCCAAACAATACATTATAAGCGCGCGCTTCATCAGAAATAGCTGTTGCAACACGATGAACAAGATCAGTATCCCAGGTTGAACCCATGGCAACAGCTTGCGGAAAGGAGGTTGCACCGCTTGCAAGAAGTCCATGTAACGCTTCACTCCAGTAATTATATTTCGGAATGGCTAAACGTGGAATCGAATCAGATTCGTTTACTAGCTGATTAATCTTCTCTTCAACTGTCATTAAATTTATCAGGTCGGAAAGTCTTTCTTTATAGGAATTTGGTTGAAAGACATTCATTATTACCGAACTGCTTAAATCCCCTGCTGAAAGAATTAGCAAATAATAACCGGGACGAGGAAAAGTAACTTCAGTTACAGGATTTGAATCATCACTAAAAATAACCTGGGAATTATGCGGGCAGCTCCATTTTACATCAATGTTAACAGGGGAATCCATCTCTTTGGGAGAAGACACTTTTCCTGCGAGTCGTGCTGAATGAGTTCTTTCCCAATTGACTATTTGGTTACTGCCCGCATTTATTGAAATCGTTTGTGAGTATAACGATGAAGTGCTAACGAATAAAAACAATGTTATTCCGATAATTGAGTGAATGTATTCCTTTCCCATTTTATTTCTCCATTAATAGAGATTGAAAAACTAACTATGTCTTTGGAAATTATTCCACTGATAATTTCGTAAAGACATACACCTCTCCCGGTTGGGTGTTAATGTCATACAAATAAGTGTTTCGTAAATTGATTTTTGTTATCGCAGCCTCAGCAGAAGTTAAATGTTGTTTTATCTTAGGTGTTTGGTAAAACGGATTTTGATTCTCTCCTTCGGCAAATTTTGGGATTGCTTTATCTTCCATCTGTAATTTTGTATAAGTCCGTATCCTGCAGTTTCCTCCAAGGTTTGATTTAATAACCAACTTTGAGATTTCACCATTTTCCCATTCAAGATTTTCTATTTCGAATCCGCCGCGTGCGCGAAGACCTTTGATACTACCATTCTTCCAAACATCAGGTAATGCGGGAAGAATAAAAATTGCGCCGTCACCGCTCTGTAGAAGCAGCTCTGCAACACCGGCTGTGAATCCAAAATTTCCATCAATTTGAAACGGTGGATGTGCATCGAAAAGATTTGGATAGGTTCCGCCTTTTTGTTTTCCGTTTGGCAGAATTGACGGGCTTAATTGATCAGTTATTAATTTTAAGGCGTGGTTTCCGTCAAGAAGATGCGCCCACAGATTAACTTTCCAACCCATCGACCAACCTGTTGATTCATCACCCCTTGCAATCAATGATGTCTGTGCGGCAGAAAACAATTCAGGTGTTCGAAAGGGTGATATTTGATTGGAAGGAAACAAACCGTATAAATGAGAAACATGCCGGTGATTATCTTCAGGGTTATCCCAATCTTGAAGCCATTCCTGGAGCTGTCCCCACTTTCCAATCTGCATCGGAGGAAGTTTCTGCAATGTCTTTTTTATTTCCAAAGAAAACTTTTCATCTGTATGTAAAATTTCCGCGGTCTTTATTGTTTTCGTAAACAAGTCAAAAAGCAATTGATTATCCATTGTTGTGCCGGCAGATATTGAAGATTCTGGATGATCAGCAGGAGAATTTTCAGGTGAAACGGAAGGACAAACCACCAACCATTTATTTTGCGGTTCTTCAACCAAAAAGCTCAAATAAAATTCAACCGCACTTTTCATTACCGGATATACAGATTTGAGATATTCTTCATCGCCGTTGTATTCATACTTTTCCCACAAGTGTTGACATAACCAGGCGCCGCCCATCGGCCACATTCCCCAGAATGATCCGTCTATTGGTCCGTTCATCAGCCAGATATCAGTATTATGATGTAAGACCCAACCTTCTGCACCATACATATCTTTAGCTGTCTTACGCCCAGTTTGTGAAAGTTCTTTAACCATCTGGATAAGCGGTTCATTCATTTCGCTCAGGTTTGTGGTTTCTGAAGGCCAATAATTCATTTCCGTGTTTATATTGACTGTATATTTGCTGTCCCAGGGCGGGAATAACTGATCGTTCCAAATTCCCTGCAGATTTGAAGGCTGCCCGCCAGGTCGTGAAGCAGATATTAATAAGTAACGACCGAATTGAAAACATAACGCCACTAATTGGGGATCATTATTTTCACCGAAGTGTTCGATACGAATGTCCGTCGGATTTTTTGCAGATTCGGTTACTCCAAGATCAATGTTTACTCTGTTAAAAAATTTCCGAAAGTCTGCAATATGATCACTTAAAATCTGTTCATAATTTTTTTCCAAAATCTTCTGAAGATAATTATTGTTCCTCTCTTCAGCATCTGCACTGATATCATGATAATTCACAAAACTTGACGCAATTGAAATATAAAGAGTCGCCGTATCCGCATTCTCAACAATTATGCATGAGTCTTTTGAGGATATTGTTCCTCCCTTAGTTACTGCTTTAACCTGTACCTGAAACTTAACAGCACCTTTGATTGAATCACAATCCCCGGTGACCCCAGACATACTTAACATATCATTACCTTGCATTGAAATCTCAACCGGCAAGGGATGATTTAATAAACTAGTGAAACTAATCTTACCCGGTTCACTTGAAGAAATTCGCACAATAATCACCTGGTCGGGGAAGGATGCAAAAACCTCGCGTTTATATGTCACACCATCAACATCGTAACGGATAGATGTAACAGCAGTTTCAAGATTTAATTCACGGGAATAATTTTCGAATTTTTCATGTCCTGGAAATGAAAGAAATAAATTACCCGCTGTCTGGTAAGGCATACCCTGTGAATTACGGCTGATAAATTTTTGGTTTACAAGATTCTGCGCTTCGGTGTATTTTCCCTCAAAAATTAATTGCCGCACTTTGGGTAAGGCATCTTTCGCATCAGGATTATCGTTGCGATATGGTCGTCCTGCCCAAATAGTATTTTCATTAAGCTGAATTTTCTCATTCGAAGGATTTCCGAAAATCATTGCTCCTAACCGACCATTTCCAATTGGAAGAGCTTCAACCCAATCTTTGGCCGGTCGAGTATACCAAAGTTTTAGGAATGAATAATTTTGGGCTTCCAGTTCCTGCAAACAGGAGATGGTGAATAAGTGACAGATAAGAAAAAAACCGCAGTTCATTTTGGGATTTTTTTTAAACACGTAATTCTCGCACAGCTATACTTAGATTTATTATAAATAAGATTACCAGTAAACCAATAGATTTCCCGAAATGTAATTATGGATATGTTTATTTAACAGCCACTTTTATTCATAAAACAACCAGATGACGGCAACGGTAGCAAGAACACTATAGAAATATTAAGAGTTCGGATAAGAAATTAGTACAACAGGCATTGATGAAATTTTCCAAACGAGGTTTAGTTTAATTTTCCCCTTTGAACCAGAAACATGATATGTAATATTTTTTACATAAAAGGAATGGAATCATGAAAAGACTGTAACATAAAAATTCAAAAAATGATAGGCAACTTTCATAAATGAAAATCACTCTTTAAATAAATATTTGATAAATTGTCTAAAATCTACAGCAATAGTATTTTTCAGAAACAAAATTAAATTATCACGGTGAGTATTATTGTTTTTAGCTGGTTCTATCAATACTGATTTTTTATTCATAATTATATAACTCAAAACGCTGAATAGAATAATCCTCGAATAATATCCTTATGTGCCTACCCTGATGAGTCTGGTCACCATTCAAATGTCTGATCACTTTCCACTTCATTTTTCTTTCTATGTCGTTTTCGTGCACGAATCGCCCTTCATCAGCTTTTAGTATCCCGACTATTTTATCAGGATCATTAGTATTCTTGAAAGTGATTACAACTCCCGAACCAGCAAGGTAAAATTCGTTTTCATTCGTTTGGACAATTAAAGCGCCAGCCATTTCCCATTCTTCATTTTTTGAATTGGATTCATAGCCTAAAGTATAACTATGTTTAACAGTAAATTCATATTCACCAATACATAGAACACTTTCCTGATTTTCTTTGTCAAGTAAAATTCCTTCGATTCTATTTTGACCATGATTCTCGGTAATGAGAGGAGTTAATTCACCAATTAATTTATAAACCTTTCCCAAAGGGTTACTTTCAGGATCCGGCATTGACTCGATGGAAAAAGGAGAGTAACCAAGACTTTCATAATGACCTATTGTAAAAAGAGCTTTAGCGGCGGCAGAAGGATCACCAACAGCTTCGGGAATAAACAGAGGGTTTTCCTGTCTGGTATATAAATCGCACCAATGTTGAATGTTCGGGAAATAAATATCCGGAGACAAAAAATCAATTGAAGGAGCGCCTGCTTTCCAAATATCCATTAAGTGAGGCAACGGTCCGGCGCTTGGGTATCCTGATCCTGGTAATCTGTCAGGACGATTCAGCGCTGCATTAACAAACATAGGTAAAGGATAAATTTCTTTCCCGGCTTCAGTAATTATATTTGTAAATTCCGCGAAATACCAAGTCATAAAAATTTCATCGGTATGCAAGCCAATTCCGAAAACTTCTTCCCATGTGCCTTTCTCTTTGTAACCGTACTCTTCCCATACTTCTTTGAACTCAGGTACCAGGTTGTTTTTATTCTTTTTCAAATACTCTATTAATTTTTTAGGTACTTCTTCTTTGAATTTTTCATTTGCCAAAGGATGATAATCTCTTGCCGAGGGAAGCATTCCGATTTCATTTTCGACCTGTACCATTATCACAGTTCGATCTTCTTTATCAAATTCTTTAATATGATTCATCAATGACTGAAAAGCTTTCAAATCTGCTCTCAGGTTTTCCTCGCTAAATGGAGTTAGTATTTCGTGACTTCTGTTTTTATCATCCTTCACTCTTGGAAATCTTTTCTGATTGATTTTCACCCAAGATGGGGCATGGCTGGACATGCTGTTTTTCCAGGAACCAAACCATAATAAAATTAACTTCAGTTCATGATTCCGGGCTTCTTCAATCAGTTCATCGTACAATTTAAAATCAAATTCTCCTTCCGACGGTTCTATTAGTTCCCAGTAAACAGGAACGAGAATAGTATTGAGGTTCATTGCTTTTAATCTGGCCCAAACCGGCTGCATATATTCCATACTTGTGAACGATGAGTTGCCAAGCTCTCCGCCAAGAATTAAGAAGGGCTTACCATCAACTATTAATTGTACTGTAGAATTCTGCTTCAGTAAAAATGGAATATCCGATTTTGAATTCGGATAATTGACAGCACTAATGACTAATGTAAAAAATATAATTTGTATTATCTTTACCATATCAAAACCATGGAATGTAATTAAAAAGCCTGCCCAGTTAAGAGGCAGGCTTCTGAAACAATATTATTCAACCGGCTTATTTCCTGAATCAGAAAATTGATTTAGGACAATGAATTATCTAAAAAACAATAACTCCTAAGCCCAAGAATATCCTTACTTAAGCAACATTAATTTCTTTGTGCTAACAAAATCTCCAGAGCTAATTGTGTAAATATAAACACCTGAAGAAAGTTTTGAAGCGTCGAAATTAATCTTATGATAACCGGCTTGGAATTCACCATTAACCAGTTCAGTAACTTTTCTACCTAAAATATCATAAACAACCAGACTTGTACTACCAGCTTTTGGTAATGCAAATTCAATAGTGGTTGTCGGGTTAAAAGGATTCGGATAATTCTGGCTAAGGTTATATTCAGTCGGTATAGCATCAGAGTTTATATCTTCAATGTCAGATACTATGTCTATCGGGTCACCTCTATCAACCTGAACATCTATCAATTCGATTGCAGTAGTAGAATTGTTCTGTGTATTGAATGCAAGGTTAAAGACGTTGAAGCTCTGAGTTACCAACGGAGTATTATCATCAATAACTCTGCCTGAGAAAATGTAACTTAGATCAGGTTTTGAAATTGAGTAACTGATCTGCATAGAACCATCTGTTTGAGGCGCAAATGAGAAAGCAAAATCATAAACACCTGCAGTAGCTGTAGCATTAACATCCTGTTTTGCAGAGCTTACGATATAATCATTTTGACCTAAAAGTAAAAACCATGCTGATTCTGGATTATTGACTGCACCGATTGTACCTTGTTCTTCAATTCCAAACCAAGTTGGTAGAGCTGTTTCACCGCTTAGTGGCATGAACAAATAACCTCTTTGGTTATTTTCATTGTCTCTTGTAGCAGTATTAAATACACCCAAGCGTAATGAACTCCAAGCTCCGAATCCACCGCCGACAAAATTCATTTTACCTCTAAGGATGAGAGCTTTGCTACCTACGCTTGGAGTAAAAGGTTCAACGAAATCGGCATGAATCGTAACATAACCATTAGCATAAGCTTCGCCGGATACAGATGCATTACCAATAACTTCACCAGGTGTAAATTCCCAGCCTGCATTTCTGTTACTGATAATTCCAAAGTTCTCAATATAATATGGCTGCCAAGGAGCTTCAGGAATAACAATTGGAGCGCCTCTGTCAACCTGTACATCTACTAAATTCAATCCGGTAACTGTTGAATTTTCCATTCCGTTACCATTGTTTACACCGAAAACAACACCATTAAATACTGTCTTTTCTGCTAAAGTGTCAACTGTTGTTCCGCCTATCCAGTAACTTCTGTCTTCTTTTTGTACATACCATTTAACTTCATTCTTACCGTTACTTTGTCTCTGGATTGATACTGCCCAGTCATAGGTTCCTGCAGTTAATTGAGCACGAGCAGGTGCATTGTTAACTACACCCATTGTTTGAGTACCACCACTCCAGCTGCTTAACCAACTTCCGCCGTTAACTGACCACATTGAACCATTGCCTCCATTTCCGCTCGTCTGGTCATTTGTTCCACTGCGTGGTGAAAACATGTATCCTGTACCGTTTTGATCAACTGCAAATGATGCTGAATCTGTTCCCGGATTACTCCATGTTCCCCAACGTGCAGAATCTGTATTTGCATAGTTCAGAACACCTGCGCCTGTATGATTGTATACACCAAAGCGTATTGGGCCCCAGCTATCCATATCACCACCGACAATTTCAAATTTTCCTTTTACAATCAAGGCATTTGTACCACTCAATTCATAAGGCTCAAGGAATTCACCGCGTAATGATGCCCAGTTACCTTGTGGATGAGCAGTTCCGCCGATTCCTGCATTACCAACTACATCGCCTGGAATTATCGGCCATCCATATCTGCCAATTGCACCCCAGTCTTCAAGGTAATATGCTTGCCATGGTCTTTCAGGAACAACAATTGGAGCGCCTCTGTCAACCTGCACATCCATTAAATTCAATCCGGTAACTGTTGAATTTTCCATTCCGTTACCATTGTTTACACCG
>CAZEXO010000139.1:0-10129 GCA_964516545.1 uncultured Melioribacteraceae bacterium | reverse complement strand
AAATAAGACATAGCACGCGGATGAGAATGTTTAAGCGGATTTACAAAGAGGGAAATTGAGAATAAACTTTCGAACCAAATTATTGCTTTATATCCCTTTAATAACTCATTCGATGGTTATTTTTGATTCCTTGCACCCAAGAGCTTTAACAGAAAAATTGAGGACAGATTCTGAGGTGGAAATTTTGAAATATCCGGTTGGTTGAATCTGAGTTACCGAGCAGTTCGTCTTCAGTATAAATAATCGTCACTAAGAAAAGATAAGTAATTACAAAAAACAGTTTATAAAGAAAAGAAGTATTAATAAATTGCATGAGAAAGAAAAAACAATTAGAAAAGCCTGCAAATTTAACAGTCGAAGGCTGAAAATGAAACAATGGGAAAAAGAGAAGACACTTGAGAGCTTAAAAGTAAGTTTGGAAACTATCATCAACAAAGTACACTTGCCAGTGAGACTATCAGAAACAAGAAACTGGAAAAGTCTGGAAGAGAAATTTACTCAAGGGTAAAGATGTCGATAATATAATGCCGTATTATCCGCATGTGGATTTAATTTGAGAAAACCCTATGAGATTTTCTTATCGCCAATTTTAGGATGATTTAATAAACAGTTAATGGAAAAATATCTTCACCAGAATTCAATACTGAGAGAAAATTAATTCGCTTCTACTCCCAATAATTGACTTATTCGTAGTGACGAATATATATTCACATCTAATAATTTTAAAGCATCCGGGGATAAAAATGTATATCGAACTTTGCAGTGGTTATTACTTACGAAGTTTCAAAACGGAAGATGCGCTTTCATTATCAAAATATGCCGACAATCAAAAAATTGCTGAGAAATTAAGGGATGTTTTTCCTTCTCCATATACATTCCAGGATGCTGCTGACTGGATAGCTCTGGCAATTTCTTCAGAACCACAGGCACATTTTGCCATTGCTACTGATGATGAATGTATTGGCTGCATAGGGCTTACTTTGCAGGAAGATATTTTTTCACACTCGGCAGAGCTGGGATTTTGGATTGGCGAACCCTTTTGGAATAAAGGTATAACAACATTAGCTTCAAAAGAGATTATCCGTTATGCTTTTGATGAACTGTTTTTGTCTCGAGTTTTCGCCTACACTTTCTGCGAAAATTTCGGCTCGAGAAAAGTACTTGAAAAATGCAACATGTTGTTGGAAGGAAAACTTGTTAAAGGAATCAGGAAAAATAATGTATTCCACGATGTGGTCTTATATGCTATTACAAAATAAAATCATCTATGAAAGAGAACGAAAAAATACTAAAACGAATTATTGATAATATCGGTGAAAAGGTCTTCACTGAACTTTCTGAAAGTTTCACAACCGGAGATTTGCAGTCACTATTAATGCATGTTTTTGATGAACGCCTAAGAGGTGCTTCGCCGGCAAAAATTTTATCGGAATATTCAAACAACCGCTTCGTGAGGAGAAGTGATATTCCCCAGAGAAAAATTATTGAATTTGATCAGCTGGCCTTTTCTCTGCTGCCTGAATATTTTGAGACAATTGAACTTTCACCTGTAGCACCGCTAGGTTCAGTAAGTAGTTTTGCCAGAGTTCATCAGAACAATGTTGTTTCAACAATCCGCAATTCTGAAGTAGTCTCAGACCCGACAAATTTACTCGCGATTGAGTGCGCGCTTCGCAGAAGAAAAATGTCTCCGGCAGAAAGATCGGCTTTAAGAATCAACCTGGCTTCAAGTCACAGAGTAGTCCGCGCCCAGTTTTTTGAGGGTCCCGTTTCTTTTGCGCATTTCAGGTTATTCACAATGGTAACCGCGGGACGCGATATCGGTTCAAATATTTTTGAAAAAGACTCACTTTGGGAACATGTATACTGGTATCTTTGTTTTTTTCAGGAATTGAAGAAGAAGAATTATTCATTTGAAAAAATCCATACGCATTTTTTCTTGTTGGATAAAGACCCGGGAAAGCGGTTATCGGATTCATTCATTAACAAACTTTCAGAGAATTTTCCTGAAGTTGAATTTACAATTGATAGTAATAACAGCAACGCAAACAATTATTACAAATCCATCCGGTTTCAGATTTCTTTTGAATTCGGGAATGAAAAAATACTGATAGTTGATGGGGGTTTCACGGATTGGACTGAACAATTACTCTCTGATAAAAAAGAAAGATTACTTATCAGCGGATTCGGGACTGACAGAATAATTCTTTGTTTTAACAAATAAAAATATGGAGCTGGTAAAATTATGATTGAATGGTTTATGAGTCTTCACCCGATTATTCAGGCTTTATTAGCCACATGTTTTACCTGGTTAATGACCGCAGCAGGAGCCGGCGTAGTATTTTCGTTCAAAACTGTAAACAGAAAATTACTTGACGGAATGCTGGGTTTCGCTGCCGGAGTTATGATCGCGGCTAGTTTCTGGTCACTCCTGGCTCCGTCAATTGAAATGGCCGAAGAACTTGGTATCACTCCCTGGGTTCCACCGCTTATCGGATTTTTAGCAGGTGGAGTTTTCTTAAGAATTGTTGATAAAATTCTCCCCCACCTTCATATGGGTCATCCGGTACAGGATGCTGAAGGAATCAAAACTTCCTGGCAAAGAAGTGTTTTATTAGTACTTGCAATAACTCTTCATAATATCCCTGAGGGATTGGCTGTCGGTGTTGCATTCGGCGCCGTGGCCGCTGATTTGCCCGCAGCAAGTTTAGGCGGCGCCGTGGCTTTGGCAATCGGTATTGGTATTCAGAACTTTCCCGAAGGAACTGCAGTATCGGTACCTCTAAGGCGTGAAGGATTTTCCAGAATGAGAGCATTTTGGTACGGTCAGCTGAGCGGCATAGTAGAGCCGATTGCAGGAGTTGCCGGTGCAGCAGCGGTTATTCTCATGCGTCCGATTTTACCTTACGCGCTCGCTTTTGCCGCAGGGGCAATGATTTTTGTTGTCGTTGAAGATTTGATTCCTGAGGCTCAGATGGAAAACAACACAGATATTGCCACTATGGGCGCAATGATTGGTTTTGCTGTTATGATGACACTTGATGTTGGATTAGGATAATAAATCCAAAAGCGGATTTACTTTTTCTCCTTCGGCAATGAAATAGTAAAAGTGCTTCCTTTACCGGGTTCTGACTCAATCAGAATCTGACCGTCATTTTTTTCAATAAATTCTTTCACGAGGATTAATCCGAGTCCACTTCCTTTTTCCAGATTTGTACCTTTCGTCGAGACAAGTTTTTCAGATCTAAAAAGATTATTGATTTGTTCATCAGTCAACCCGATTCCGTTATCAGATATCGCTAAAAAGATTTGGTCATTGTCTTCAATTCCCTGAATTTCGATGCTGCCATGATCGTCGGTAAATTTAAGCGCATTATTAATAAGATTTCTTATAACACTTTTTATCATATTTTTATCAGCAAAACAATTTAAACTGCTATTCAGTTTTACAGATATGCCAATCTTTTTCTTTTTAGCAAGTTGGTTAAATAAATCAATATTTTCCTCAACAACATCATTGATGCTGAAATTTTCCTTAAATATGTTCAGCCCTTTTGTTTGCGTTCCGCTCCAGTTTAAAAGATTTTCAACCAGCAGATAAAGGCTGTGCAATGAAGTATTGATTTCATTAATACCGACTCTTTTTTCTTCTTCTGAAATATCGCTGAAATAATTTTTAAGATAGTCGCTGAATCCAAGTATCGCAGTAAAAGGATTTTTGAGATCGTGGGCAAGTACGGAAAAGAATTTTTTCATTGTGACATTTGCATTTCTTAATTCAACATCGGATTCTTTAAGCGCCGCTTCAATTTTCGCTCTTTCAATTTCTGCACTGACCCGCGCACCGATAATTTTCAGAATCTCATTCGCGTAAGGCGGAATAGTTATTTTTTTTCTTGAGACAGCGCATATTACGCCGTTAGCTTCACCGGCTTTATTATAGAGCGCAGTACCGATATAACCTTCGGCATTTAAGTCGACAAGTATTTGGTCTTTGGGAAAAAGATTTATCACGTCTTCCGAAAATGCACAAAAGCCTTTGCGTGTTGTAATATCGCAGGGTGAACCTGCTAATTCATAAGAAAAGCCGTGCGATATCTTTCCGTCCAACAACAGCGGAACAGCTTCAATTCTTTCGTCTTCAGTCATTCGCCCAATAAGAACACATTCAGCTCCCAGCCATTCCGATAGATTAATTACGATGTTATCAAAAAAATCCTGTCCGATTTTGCCGGCTGCTGCTTCAACAACCGAATGGAGTAATTTTTCATTTTTCTCCATGGCTGTTTTTTGAATATCACTATCTCTCTTATATTGTTCATATTCATCAGTAATAAGTTTTACCTGAGTCTCAAGATCATTGATTTTTTCATTGAGAGCTTTAGTTTCAATATTATCCGGCATATAATTCTTCCATTTTAAGAAGAAACACATCAATCTTCTCAAAAATTCAATCATCCATTAATATTGAATACGTGATATCAAAATTGATAGAATGGCACTAGTAAATTCTAAATATTTAATTAAGGAATTATTTCCCGCCACAGGCAAAACCACCGGGGCATTAAAATAATGATTCACAACATGCTATTCGTATTTAAGAGATTTTGCCGGATCAACAACCGCAGCTTTTATTGCATGATAGCTAACAGTAACCAATGCAATGAACAATGAAATTATTCCGGCATAAAGAAGCACACCTAAACCGACTTCGGTTCTGTAAGCATAATCTTCCAGCCATTTATTCATCAATAAATAAGCCAACGGCGCTGAAATTATATATGAAATTAAGACAAGTTTTATAAACTCGCGCGATAGTAAAAAAACCATTCCCTGAATTGATCCGCCCAAAACACGACGAATGCCTATCTCCTTTGTTTTTCTTTCGGCTGTGTATGCAGAAAGTGCGAATAAACCAAGACACCCAATAAGAATAGCTAATCCTGCGAATACGGTAAAAATCCTCCCAATTCGTTGTTCGGAAGAATAAATTTTATCAAAACTTTCATCCATAAATCTGTAGCTGAAAGGTTTATCGGACGAAAGTTTATTCCAGTTTTCTTTTACATTATCGATAAGATTCGGAATATCTTTGGTCTTTATACGAAGTGTTATGAATCCGTTGTTTTCACCAAGATATATTACGAGAGGTTCTATTTTATTTTTTAACGACTCGTAATGAAAATCCTTTACAACTCCAATAACATTATAATTAGCGATTTCAAGCGGTTCAATATTAACTCCACGGCTTATTCTGTGTTCAAGCGGATTTTCCCATCCAAAATGTTTTGCACATGATTCATTGATAATTACTGCGTTTGAATCCGAGGGAATCAGAGGCGAAAAATTTCTGCCTTTTACAAGTTCCATACCCATTGTTTCGATATAATCGGAATCAACCCGCCATGACTGCATGGGCAGAAGCGCCTCGCTGTTTGAATCACCATCGGGAAATGTACCGTTTATATTTCTGTAAGAATCCACGGGAAGATATCCGCTTACTGTTATGTTCTGCACATCCGGTAACTTTCTTACTTCTTCTTTGAATGCCCAAAGGTTTTTTCCCAGAATATAAGCATCGTCAATTATAACACGTTGTTCTTTGTCGAATCCCAGATTCCTGTTTTGAATATAATTCAACTGGTTAAAAACAATCATGGTACCGATTATCAAAACAATAGAAATAGAAAACTGAAAGACTACCAATCCGCTTCTCAACCATCCTTTTTTTATTCCTGAACTAAGGTTACCTTTCAACACATCGACAGGTTTAAAGGACGAAAAAACGAATGCCGGAAAACTGCCCGCCAGCAGACCTGTAAGAACAGATATTGTTAGTATCGCCCCGAAAATCCACAAGTCAGTAAAATAACTTGCTGATACATTTTTTCCCACCAGCTCATTAAAGTAAGGCAATAATAGTTCAACAATTCCAAGAGCAATTAAAAGTGAAATAACACTAATGCAAATTGATTCGGAAAGAAACTGCATAATGAGATCTGTCTTTAAAGAACCTACGACTTTTTTGATACCGACTTCTTTTGCTCTGCTGGCTGATCTGGCTGTAGAAAGATTAATAAAATTTATTGAGGCAAGTAGAAGGATGAAAATTCCGATCGCGCTGAAAATGTATACATACTCAATCGATCCGTTCGGCTCAAGTTCATCACTGAGGTTCGAATGCAAATGTATATCGGTGAGCGGCTGAAATTTGAAATCCCATCTATTCCCACTCTTTAAAAAATCATCAATAGACACCCCAAATGATTCAACTTCCGGACGAATATATTTATCAAGCATCACCTGATATTTATCTTCTATGGATTCACTTTTACAGTTATCATTTAATAAAACATAAGTATAAACATTCGCGTTTGTCCACTGATCGTTTTCCAGCCATTTTTTAGAACATATCGACCCCACAAAATCCATATGGAAGTGTGAGTTCTCAGGAAAATTCTTAAACACTCCCGAGATTGTGTAATCTGTTTTTTCATCCAGACGAAGAATTTTCCCAACGGGATTTTCACTCCCGAAATATTTCAATGCAATTTTTTCACTAATAGCAATTTCATCGGGCGAATTCAAAACATCAACAACATTTCCCCTGACAAGAGGCAGTGAAAAAAATTTGAAGAAGTTCGAGTCCGCGAAAAATACTCTTGGCTCTTTATATGAAATCTTTTCGTATTCTATAAATGATAGTCCATCTTCCATAATTCTCACATAGTCCAGGATCTCAGGAAATTCATTTTTATACCCTGGACCTATGGGCCCGCCAGTCATAGCAGTAATAAATTCCTTTCCCATAAAACGGGCGTCGACATACATCCTGTAAATGCTCTCAGACTGTGAACTGTGTCTGTCAAAACTAAGCTCATCTTTTACAAAAAAGATTATAAAAAGAACACATGTCATTCCAACCGCCAGTCCGGCAATATTTATAACCGTGAAAAACGGATTCTTATAAAGATTTCTAAATGTAATTTTTAAGAAGTTTCTCAACATCGTAGTATCCCTGAAATATTTTTCAAATATTATTTTCAATTAAGTCTGGTTGCAAATACTTCAACACCTTCATTCTTCTGATAGGACTTTTCCAAAACAATAGACTTGTAGTTATATGAAAAGGTTACAATGAGTTTTATTGATAATTCGTCACAAGATTATGGCATCAAAAGAACTTAACTAACTAATTTGCGGATTCATAACTTTCGTCCAAATCTTTCTAAGAAAACTCGCAGGGTATTACAGTTTTGTCAACCGGAGAATGATATGGTAAATACTTTGTACATTTTGGATGATGGACTTAAAATATCCACTGTTGTTTCAGTGCGTGAATATGCTGTTCAGAATTTTTAAATATACAACCAAGACAAACTTTGGAATAATATTCGGGGGATGAATTGTGTTTCGCGATAAATATTTTTTCATCTCTTTGTTTAGGGAAATTATTTATCTCCACAGTACAGATCAGCGATGAAGAAAAATTCCCGAGGGCTTAAGAGATATGAATAATAAATGAGCCATATGAACAACACAAAATCCTGTAAAACTAAACCTGTTTAATTTTTGTTAACTTTTGAGATAAAACAAAAAGTATTACTGATTTATAGTTTATCTCCGGAACAGATTAGACAATTACAAAAAATAATTTATCTCTACATGCATAAATCATATTAAAGTTTTATCTTTGACTTAATTAAAATCATGGTAAGATGGAATTTAGTTTACGGAATATGGAAGTATCTGATCTTGAGTTTGCCGTAAGATGTACGGCAACTGAAGGTTGGGTGAGTGAAACAATTGAAGACTTTGAGAATTTTTTAGCTTTTGATCCCAATGGATGTTTCGTTGCCGAGGTTGATAATAAACCTGCTGGAATTTGTATCGCTTCGAATTATGGCGCCTCGGGTTTTATAGGTGAACTTGTTGTGCTTCGCGATTTTCGTAACAATAAAATCGGAACTGCCCTGCTTGAACACGCCATTAACTACTTAAAAGACTCCGGCGTTAAAAGTATATATTTGGATGGCGTCATTTCCGCCGTGCCTATTTACGAAAAAATCGGATTTAAGAAAATATGTAAATCTCTAAGATTCACGGGACGCATTGAGGGAAAACCAAACGTAAAGGTTCAGTCAATCAACGACCTCGATTTGATGGAGATCTATAAAATAGATACTTCGTTATTCGGCGCCGAGCGAACTTATTTCCTGGAAAGAAAACACAAAAACTTTCCTCATCTGTGTAAAGTTCTCAGGAGTGACGGCGAGATAAAAGGTTATATTTTCGGTAAGAGTTCCGGTGGATTGATTTCAATCGGACCCTGGGTTTCTATTGATCCGAATCTCAATCCTCTATCCTTACTTCAGGTAATCGCTTATGAACAGGGAAAGGCAAATTTCCGAATCGGAGTACTCGAAAATAATCGAAAAGCTGTCAGTCTGATTCGATCAATGGATAAACTAACAGAAGGACAATTCTCCTGGAGAATGGTGCTGGGATCGGAAAACGGACTTGGACTTAATGCAGCCTTTTACGGAATTGGTTCAGCCGCGAAAGGTTAATTCCGGATTCCTCCATAAATAAATTTTAAATTATCCTTCTTATTCATTAAATTAAATCCTCAAAGAACGTATTCTGTAATTTAGTTTTCCTGAAAAAAAATATCCCTTATGACAAAGAAAATTTTCAATCTTTTTTTAATCTGTCTCACTCTTTTCGTGATTAGCTGCGAAGATGAAAAAACTGCAACTCTGGTTCTTCTCAACGGGAAAATTATTTCGGTAAATAACAACTTCGATATTTTCGAAGCTGTTGTCTGTACTGACGACAAAATAACTTTTATTGGCAGCTCCGCTGAAGCAAAAAAATTTATCTCTGAAAATACAAGAGTAATTAATCTTAAGGGAAAAACTGTTCTTCCCGGATTGATTGATGCTCAGGGACATATGCATGAACTCGGATCACAATTAACTTATTTGAATGTGAGTAACACCGAATCTTTTGATGAAATAGTCGAGATTGTAAAAAATCGTGTAAAAGAAATTGAACCCGGAGAATGGATTCTTGGCGGGAGATGGGACCAGAATAATTGGAAGAATACCGACTTTCCGACTCATGAACTTCTCTCAACCGTTTCACCTGATAATCCGGTGTTTCTTGAACGTGTTGACGGATATGCAGCTTTAGTCAACAGGAAGGCAATGCAGATTGCCGGAATTGATAAAAACACTCAAACCCCATTTGGCGGAAACATTATTAAAAATAATCGTGGCGAACCCACGGGTGTTTTGATTAACCGGGCGGTCAATCTGGTTAAAAATATTATTCCCGGGGAAACCGATAGTTCATTTAAGGAAAAAGTTTTACGGGGAATTGACAATTGTCTTAAATCAGGATTGACTTCATGGCATGAAATAGGCGCCAGCCCTTATGAAATAGAACTCTATAAAGAGCTTGTTGATGAAGGAAAACTGAAATTAAGGAGTGTAATATTTATCGGTAAAAAAGAAGACCAGCCTATCGAAGGTGATCCTGAGAAATATTTTTTACGCTTTAAGACAGAGAATTACGGAAATTATAATCTTGCCGTAAAAGGGATACAATTACATTTTGACGGTTCGGTTGGATCCCGCGGAGCCGCCTTGTTCGAACCTTATGAAGATGATCCGCTCAACATAGGTCTTTTGCGCATCCCGCCGGAATATATTTACAGAGTCGCTTTAGCCGGACTTAAAATGAAAATGATAGTCAACACATCCTGCATCGGAACGCGCGCCAATAATCTTTGCCTAAATAATTATGAAAGAGCTTTTCGTGAAGCGCCTGTTACCGATCATCGGTTCAGAATTACACACGCTCAAATATTATTAGAAAGTGATATTACCAGGTTTACCAAACTTAACGTTATTCCCTCAATGCAGCCTATTCACGCCACATCAGATAAAAGGTTTGTTGAGAAAAGACTTGGGAAAAAAAGAATGGCCGGAGCTTATGCATGGCGTTCCATTCTAAATACGGGCTCAATAATCGCCTGCGGTTCCGATTTTCCGGTCGAATCGAATAATCCCTTTAAAGGTATTTACGCGGCAATAACACGACAGGATGAAGAAGGAAATCCGCC
>CAZEXO010000138.1:0-10129 GCA_964516545.1 uncultured Melioribacteraceae bacterium | reverse complement strand
TGGGGGATGACAATGAGCCGCATTAAAGGTCAATGGACTGCGCCTAGTAAAACACCGTTTTATGGGGGTGTTACTTTTTCCTCTGATGGTAAACGTCTCTACATACCTGGACTATATCCGGAACGTAAACCCGACGGCCCATATTTTATTGAAAAACTGGGAGATAGTTGGAGTCAACCAAAAAACCTTGGCGTTGTTGCTCGCTTCACTAAAATTAAGGGTGCTGGTGGATTCTCGATTACTCGCAACGGAACATTCTATTTTAACGGCGATATCGGTGGAAATGAGCAGATTAAAGATAACAGAATCTTTCGAATAAAACTTGTCAATGGTGAATATACCACGCTGGAATTATTGCCACAAAGTATTAACCTGTCTCCTTACAATAACTTGTTTCCTTTTATCGCACCCGACGAAAGCTATCTGATTTTCACCTCTGACCGCAAAGGCAATTTTGGTGGTGGTGATCTATATATTAGTTTTCATAACGTTGACAATGATACATGGACTGAACCGATGAATATGGGAGAGAAAATAAATACTAAAATGGAGGAGAGATTTCCGGGACTATCACCGGATGGGAAATATCTATTTTTTACACGTTCAGTTCCTGATTATGATGAAGGAGTTTTATGGGTGAGTACAGCAATTATCGATTCAATAAAAGCAACTTTAACAGATGTTAAATAGAACCAGCGATACTAATAATCCTGTCAGTTCAGTAATATATTTTTATTCTTTATCGGTAAATGAAATAAATATCCAAAGGAAAATGATTCTCGCTAGATAATAAAATAAGAGGGCTTAAAATGAACAGAAGAAAAGTTTTATACATGATTTTTGTTTTTTCAGTTTTCATAACTCAAAAATATTTTTCACAAAATGCTTCATTTCAGGGACTGGGTGATTTACCCGGCGGAGTATCCGAAAGCAGTGCGCAAAGTGTAAATGCGGATGGCTCGGTTGTAGTCGGCTCAAGCATGTCAGATGCGGGAACGCAAGCATTTATTTGGACGGAAAGCACCGGGATGGTCAGCTTGGGAAATCTTTCCGATAATAGTTTTTTACAAAGTTGGGCAAACAGTATATCGGCGGATGGAAAAGTAATTGTTGGTCATGGTGATCCGGTTGGTTCAGGGTGGGATACTTATAAAGGTTTTATCTGGACTCAGACAGATGGAATGACAGAGATTGGGAGTCTCGACACTTCCTCACGTTTTATGGCATTCGGTGTTTCGGGCGATGGTACTGTGGTGGTTGGCGATGGCGGACCCGAAGCTTTCCTCTGGACACAAGAAACCGGAATAGAAGGATTAGGAGTTCTGCCCGGCAAGACGAACAGCCGCGCCATTGATATTTCAAGCGACGGCTCTGTTATCATCGGACAAAGTTATTCTCTGCCGGCATGGAATGATGAAGATGGATTTATCTGGACGCAAAGCGGCGGAATGAAAGCGATGGCATCTTTAACCGGAGGAAGATATTGTATGCTGTTGGCACTTTCACCCGACGGATCAGTTATTGCCGGAACTACCAGGTCGTCATCCACCAACTACCCGGCGTTTTTCTGGACAGAGCAAAAAGGAATGACGGTGATGGGACATTTGCCGGGAAAAAATACAACGCATCCGACCGACATGACTCCTTATGGAGAAATAATTGTGGGTGGTAGTTTTTCAGGTCCGACAAGCGGCGATGCATTTATCTGGGACAGCACGAATGGAATGCGAAAGTTACAGGCAGTACTTCAAACAGAATACGGTTTGGATTTAACAGGCTGGACTTTACAAAATGCGAGCGGCATTACTCCTGATGGAAATATCATTGTCGGTCACGGCATAAATCCTTCGGGCAGACAAGAAGCATTCCGCGTTGTGCTGAATACTTTAATTAATGTAATGGATACAGTCACTGATATTGATGGTAATGTTTATCATACTGTAACGATAGGTACGCAAACATGGATGGTTGAAAATCTTAAAACCACTCGTTACCGTAACGGAGATCTCATAGGCACCACTAATCCCGCTACTTTGGACATAAGAAACGAAAACTCTCCAAAATACCAGTGGATATTTGAGAATAATCAAAGTGATTTAGCTGTTTACGGCAGATTATATACATGGTATGCGGTAACCGACAGCCGCAATATTGCCCCCAACGGCTGGCATGTGCCCACCGATGATGAATGGACAACATTGATTAATTTTCTTGGCGGAGACAGTTTAGCGGGCGGTAAATTAAAAGAAGCTGGTATAACGCATTGGAAAAGTCCAAATACTGGTGCAACCAACGAAAGCGGATTTACAGCTCTTCCGGGTGGTTGCCGTCCCGAAAATGGTGTATTCGATGGCGGTGGAGTGTACCTTGGCGATAACCACCACTATGGCGGTTGGTGGAGTTCATCAGAGAAAAATTCAAGTGTCGCCTGGAACCGGTATCTTAGTTATAATGACGCGGCAATACAACCATTCGACAACACGTATGGATACGATGGTAAGAAGTGGGGTTTTTCCGTTCGCTGCATAAAAGACGATCCTTCAAGCATTGAGGGTCTGGGAAACGGAGAGCAACTTAATGAAGAAATAAAACTGAACCAAAATTATCCTAACCCATTTAATCCAGAAACAACAATTCAATATTCATTGAACAACCCGTCAAATGTAGTATTATCCGTATATAATTTACTCGGTCAAAAAATTAATACTCTTGTCAATTCATTCTGCGGAGCTGGAGGACATTCAATTGCCTGGGATGGAACAGATTTAAATAATAATTCAGTGTCTTCAGGTATTTATTTTTATTTGCTGCAATCAGGAGATTACAAACTATTCAAAAAAATGCTTTTATTGCGTTAGTAAATAAACAGAAAATGAAAAGAATGATTAAACAAATACAGGAAACGATAATGAAAAAAACTGTTGACAATTTTCACGTAGTCAGATTCAAAATGTTTTTCATGATAATTTTCATAAATGTTATCGGAACAACAATTTACTCTCAGCCTTTGGCGGAAGGTCAAAATAAGTTCTTCGGAAATGTATATACAAACACAGGAGTGCCGAGTAGTTTTACAAATTACTGGAACCAGGTTACTCCCGAAAACAGCGGTAAATGGGGCTCGGTTGAAAATGTACGCGACAGTTATAACTGGACAAATCTTGATGATGCATACCAGTACGCGAAAGACAATAATTTCCCTTTCAGGTTCCATGTTCTTATTTGGGGAAAACAACAACCGGAATGGATTGCCAATCTCGATTCAGCCGAACAGGTTGAGGAAGTGGAAGAATGGATAAGACTCGCCGGCGAAAGATATCCCGACGCTGAATATGTTGAAGTTGTAAACGAAGCCATTGAATTTCCGCCTTATGATTATTATCCGTCCTATTGTAACGCGCTTGGCGGAGCGGGTCAAACCGGCTGGGATTGGGTTATATGGGCGTTTGAAAAAGCGCGTCAGTATTTCCCAAACTCAAAATTAATCCTGAATGATTACAATATTCTCAGCGGACAAAAATCCGTTACAATTTTTCTGCAAATTGTAAATCTTTTGCAGGAACGTAATTTAGTTGACGGACTCGGTGAACAGGCTCATTATTTCGCAATCAGTTATTCATCCCCAGGTACAATACGCACAAACTTAGACAGACTTGCCGCAACCGGATTACCCATTCAGATAACCGAATTTGAAATCAATGAAGCCGATGATAACACTCAGCTTCAAAGGATGCAACAATATTTTCCAGTGTTCTGGGAACACCCGGCTGTTGAAGGAATTACACATTGGGGTTACATAGAGGGGAGAATATGGCAGGAGAATGGTTTTCTGTTAAATAGCCGCGGAGCAAAAAGACCTGCAATGGATTGGTTACGTACATACATTCAGACAGTCGGAATTGAGCAAGAGCAGGAAACAATTCCATCCAACTTTAAATTATCCCAGAATTATCCCAATCCATTCAATCCGGAAACGGTTATTGAATTTACATTGAACAAGTTCTCAGACGTAAAATTAACAATACACAATATGCTGGGTCAGGAAATAAAAGTATTGGAAGAAGGTTATTTTAATTCGGGAAAATATTCTGCAAGATGGAACGGAACCGATAACAGGAATAATGCGGTATCATCCGGCGTATATTTTTATCAACTGAAAACCGATAACGGAATATTCCAGAAAAAATTAGTTCTGTTGCGCTGATTTTTTGATTCAAAAAAAATTTATCCGCTGTAATCAATTTGAATCTGCGTTTTATAACTATATGATTCAGTGGTTTTATTCACTCAACAATATCTATGTGTCTGAGTTGAAAGGGCAAGTCCCGGATGATACACAACTAAAAAGACTGTTTGATATCAGCAAAAAGTATCTAAACGAAATAAACGATATAATTTCAAATGAAATAGAACAATGGAAGACTGAGTTTCAGTCATTCATCAAACAAGCGGAATTGAGAAGCAAAGAAGAGGAAAAGAAATAACTGATCACTCTTCTTTTGCGGTTCCGAAATTATTTCTATTGTATGCGCGATTATTTCGATTATGTAAAATTTTGTAAAAGCAGTGCATTAAATTAAACGTATTTCGTAAATTAAAAATGGTAATTTGCATCCGAATTCATTAACGGTTGTAAGTATTCAATTCATTTTCGGGGGACTAAATGAAGCATTTTAACTTTTGCCTCATAATTCTTTTTACAGCATTATCTTTTACCAATGCTCAATCCGGAATTCAAACAGATCAAAACATTCCGCTTCTGAGTGAAATAAAAACCGAACCCGTTGTTAACGGTTATTCATTCAAATTACATTCACGAATACTGAATGAGGAACGCGTTGTAATGGTTTCTCTTCCAGGCGATTATAACACAACAGACAAAACATATCCGGTTATGTACCTGACCGACGGACAATGGCACTTTAGTCATACTAATCAGGCAATTGGAATGTTATCGGGAAACGGACAAATTCCCCGAATGATCCTTGTTGCCGTGCAGACCCAACAATATCGTGACCGCGATCTTGTTGCAACCCGTGACGAACAACAGCAACTTGGGGGTGGCGCGGATAATTTTTTAAGTTTCTTCAAAAATGAATTAATTCCTTTTGTTGAAAAAAACTACAGAACCTACCCATATCGATTACTTGGCGGTTCTTCTTTCGGAGGAATTTTTACCGTACATGCTTTTTTAAGCGAACCGGAACTGTTTGATGCTTATCTTGCTTATAGTCCGAGTATGTGGTGGCAGAACCAACTTCTGAATAACAAGACGGAAAATTTCCTTAAGAAAAACCGGAACCTTAAGAAGTATTTTTACATCAATGTTGCGAATGAAGGTTTGGGGATGGGTGTTAATGCTCTTGCTGAAATATTCAAAAAAAATTCTCCGCCTGATTTCAAATGGAAATTTGAAGAATACCCCGAAGAAATTCACGAAACAATCACTTACAAAGGAACATATAACGGCTTGCGTTTTGTGTTCTCTGACTGGCGATCCGAACCGGTAAAATTTATAACAACAGGCGATTTGTTGAATAAGAATGATTCAGTTAAAATAGCAATTGCGGATTCGGGAAAATATATCAGATATACGCTTGATGGGACAGTTCCAACTCCTAACTCAAATTTATATACAAAACCATTTGTAATTAAGAATCCTGCAATTATAAAAACGCGCACTTTCTATGGAAATAACATTCCAGGTAACTGTGATTCTCTAATAATAAATTATCTGCCGAAATTTAACAGCGATATTAAAACTACGGGTTCTATTAATGGATTGAATTTTGCCTATTACGAAGGTGAATGGGATAATATTCCTGTATTTGAAAATCTGGTGCCTCTTAAAATCGGTTCAACTCCTGATTTCGCCATGAGCGAACGAAATAATGATGAGAATTTTGCCTTGCAGTATACCGGATATTTTTATGTTCCCGAGGATGATGTATATACTTTTTATTTGAAATCAGATGACGGAAGCCGGTTACTCATAGATGACAAAATTATAATTGACAATGACGGATTACATGCTGCTCTTGAAAAGAACCGCAAAGTTTACATGCATAAAGGACTTTATAATTTTGAAATTCAGTTTCTGCAAAGAGGCGGCGGATTTGAACTTGGTTTGGAATATGAATCCGAAAAAATAGAAAAAACAAAAATTCCCGATACCTCGTTTTATCGTGAAAAATAGATAACTGATAATGATACTCACTTAACATTTTAGATTAGTAACCGGAAAAGATTAATGACTGTTACTAAATTTTTCACAAAATAATAATTTGTAAATCCTTTATATTTTCATAAGAAAAACTAAATGGGGAAAAACGATGCCGGAATATTCATTAAAAGTTAATAACAAAGAAAGGAAAGTTACGGTTGATGAAGATACTCCCCTGTTGTGGGTGTTAAGAGATACACTTGGTTTAACCGGGACTAAATATAGCTGTGGCGAAGGAATTTGCGGATCGTGCACAGTGCTGATTGACGGTGTAGCGGAGCGTTCATGTTCAGTACTTATTAAAGACACCGCCGGAAAATCCATTACAACAATTGAAGGATTAGCTGAAGATCCTGATTTACCGATCTTTAAGGTCTGGATTGAACTCGAAGTTTCTCAATGCGGTTATTGTCAACCCGGACAAATCATGCAGCTTGCCGCTTTACTGAATAAAAATCCCAAACCAACCCGTCAGCAAATTGAAGAGACAATGGCAACTGTTCTTTGCAGATGCGGTACTTATGCAAGAATCAACAAAGCGATAGACATCTTAGTCGGGGAGGGAAAATAAACCATGAAACAGACCAGAAGAGAGTTCATAAAAGTATTTACACTTAGCGGAACAGGCTTATTACTTGCGGCTTATACTCCTCTTAAAGTATTCGGAAATTCTGAAGATAATCCGAAAATATTTTCCCCCAGTGTTTTCTTAAAGATAGATGATAATGGAATTGTAACTGTTGTTGTTCAGCGTTCGGAATTAGGCCAGGGTGTTCGAACAGCTTTGCCAATGTTAATAGCCGAGGAACTTGAAGTAGATGTGAATAAAATAAAAGTGGAACAGGCAGACGGGCATCCGAAATACGGCGACCAGACAACAGGCGGTAGTCAGAGTATTCGCAGAACTTATGACCCGTTCCGCATTGCAGGCGCAACGGCAAGAGTAATGTTAATTTCGGCTGCAGCTGCGAAATGGAGAATTAATGTTTCGAAATGCAGAGCTGAAAACGGATTTGTGATTAATAATGCAAACGGTGAAAAACTGAGTTACGGCGAATTGGTTGAAGATGCCGCTAAATTACCGGTTCCTGAAAATGTTCCTCTCAAAGACCCGAAAGATTTCAAATTGATTGGTAAAAAAATTCCGAGAAAAGATTCACCTGAAAAAATTTACGGCTCGGCAAAATTTGGTTTTGATCTTGTCATCCCAGGAATGTATTATGCAGCGCTTGAAAGATGCCCTGTCTTTGGCGGAAAAGTTAAATCGTTTGACGACGCTGAAGCAAAAAAAATTAACGGAATCACACAGGTTGTTCAAATTTCCAACGGGGTAGCTGTTATCGGAAATTCAACCTGGAGTACATTTAAAGCAAAAAAAGCTCTTAAAATTGAATGGGATTTAGGCGCGAACGCGAATGTTAACACAGAAACCCTGCGTAATGATTTACTAAAACATTTACCGGAAGAGGGATCTGCTCTTGAAGTAAAAGGTGATCCTTCTGTTGAAAGTGAGGATAACATAAAACTCGAAGCTGTATACGAAGTTCCCTATCTCGCTCACGCACCGATGGAACCAAATGTATGTATTGCTGATGTGCGAAACGGTAAAGCTGAATTATGGGCTTCTTCACAAAGTCCTCAAACATTAAGAACTGATGTTGCAAGAGCGCTTGGTCTCACTGACGATGATGTTACCATACATGTTAATCTGGTTGGCGGCGCATTCGGCAGAAAACTTGTTAGTGATTACGGAGTTGAAGCCGCAGAGATTTCAAAAACATCCGGCAAAATAATTAAACTATGCTGGACTCGCGAGGATGATATCAAACACAGCGTTTATCGTCCCGCAAGTATGCACAAATTATCAGGTTCGGTGTCTATTGAGGGTAAGGCGGTTCGTTTTTCACATCATGTAATTGCCGAGTCAATACTTGCTCAACGTTATTACCGGGAGTTACCTGTTGACAGATGGGAACTGGGGGAAGGCACAAGAGGACTTGAATATCAATTTCCTTACTCCAGAATATCGGCTACGATGGTTCCGACTATTGTTCCGGTTTCATGGTATCGTTCTGTTTATCATAATCAAAACCCATTTGCTGTTGAATGTTTCATCGATGAAATGGCGGTTGCTGCAAAAAAAGATCCTTATGAATTCAGAAAAGCCATGCTACCCGATGATTCCAGATTAAAAGCTGTTCTAGTCGCAGCTGCCGAGAAAGCCGGATGGGGTACTAAATTACCCGAAGGAAGCGGACGCGGAATTGCCTGCGCGACTTGTTACGATAGTTTCGTAGCTCATGTCGCCGAGGTTACCGTAAAAAATAACAGATTAAAAGTAGACCGCCTCGTAATCGCCATTGACTGTGGAGTAGTTGTTAATCCCGATGGAGTTATTTCTCAGCTTGAAGGCGCGGCTGGTTTTGCGTTATCGGCTGTTCTGAAAAGTGAAATAACATTCCGGAACGGTGGTGTTGTTGAAAATAATTATGACGACTATGAAATTCTCACACTCGATGAAATGCCGAAAGTAGAAGTGGTAATAATAAAAAACACATTTAAAGTAGGCGGAATCGGTGAGACAGGAATTGCCACACTCGCTCCTTCCGTATGCAACGCTGTTTTTAATGCCACCGGTAAGAGAATAAGAAGACTACCGGTAAAATTATAAAATACTTTCTGCCCAAAGAAAGAGAGGAGATTTTCCTCTCTTTTTTATTTCTTGTCAGATTTCATTTTTTGTCATTTCGTAATCATTAACTCCTCTTTCTTATTGCCGGATATTCAAATTATCTCGTTCCCCGATTATTAACCTTAATATACTTCCGAAAAATTAGGTTCCCCGCCTAAAAACCACCATATTTATTCATTCCGGCAGATTTCCGATTAAACAATTTGTCAAGTTATTCGATTATTCATTTGGGACAAATAAAATTTGGTTAACCTCAGGGACTAATATAGTTGTTACATTTATTGCGAGGATGAAGTGCTGGGCAACATTCAACGAGAGATAAGCGAATTACTATCCATTGAAATATCACCTGACAAAATGCAGGCCACGCTTCTTATTAAAACCCCCGAAGATGGAATGGATGCCTTACTTTCTCCTTTAAAATTATATAATATTCTTGACCGGGCAGGCGTTAAGATCGGTCTGGATAGAAGAATAATTGAAAAAATTCTTCAGGAAAAATTATGGGATGAAAAATTCCTGATCGCCGAAGGAACAAAACCTGTTGAAGGCGCTTCTGCCGTTATTGAGTTTTACTTCCAGACGGATATTTCGTTGCGACCCAAAATAAACGAATTTGGTTATGTGGATTATAAAGATGTCTGCGGTATAAGTAGTGTTGAAAAGAATGCTATTTTGCTTAAAAAAATTCCTGCCGGAAAAGGACTTCCCGGAAGAGATATTGAGGGAAATGAATTATCGGCACAAAAAGGAAAAGACATTCTGATAAACGCCGGTAAAGGAACTTATTGGGACCAGGAGGATGATACTATTCTCAGAGCCGCTTATGATGGTATAATTTTTTATAACCCGCAAAATCATAAAGTTGAAGTCCAACAGGTCTTCGTTATTCCCGGCTCAGTTGATTACTCAACCGGAAATATTAATGTCAAAAGTATAGTTGAAATTAAGGGAGATGTAAAACCAGGGTTTACTGTCATTTCGCCTTATAATGTTTTTGTGAAAGGCGTCGTTGAACAGGGTTTCATTTCATGCGATGGCTGCTTAAGAGTCGGATCGGGTATAATCGGAAATAATAATTACATAATAAGAGTAGGCGGCGACCTTCACTCAGGGTATATTAATAATCAACATGTTATATGTGATGGAAGTGTTTATGTTTCTACTGAAATAAGAAAATCAAGAATTGAATGTAACAACGATGTTATTGTTGA
>CAZEXO010000137.1:0-10201 GCA_964516545.1 uncultured Melioribacteraceae bacterium | reverse complement strand
TATTGATCCATTAATTTCAGCAGGTTATGTAAATGCCGCTCTCTTTGGCTTTACAATATATTTATCCGGATTATTATTATTAAAGTACCTGAATTCATTTGCATTAATTCTTTTAGGAACAATATCCGTTTTGATTTCAACCACACTCGTTCAAGCTTCTTTAATGGCATTGTCGGAACTTCTTTTTATTTTTCTTTTTCTTCTATTTCTTTTTTACTGGGAAAAATTTCAAACGAAGGGAGATATTGTTTCTTTATTTCTATTTTCAGTTTTAGCAGCTTTATCCTGTCTTACACGCTACGTAGGCATCACAGTTATTTTCACGGGTATAATAAGTATTCTTCTTTTGAAAAAAAATTCCAGTAAAGAAAAGTTTCGGCATTCACTTTTCTTCTTGTTTATCACTACTCTGCCTATTGGTATTTGGATACTCAGAAATTATTTTCTTTCGGATACTCTTGTCGGACAAAGAGCCTATTCTTCATATACTTTATTTGAGAATTTCAAATTTTTCTACAACACTGTTCTTCCCTGGTTTTTACCATCGGATTTAACATGGCTCTATTTTATTATCATTTCTCTGACAGTTACAATGTGGATAATATTCGGATCAGATTCAGTGAAATTATCAATCAGAAAAATGATTACTCTAATTGGGCCGAGTCTAATATTTGTCTTATTCTTTTCAGGAATCATTATTCTTTCATCAAGCACTACCGCCTATGACAAAATTACAGATAGATTACTCTCCCCGATTTATATTCCTATAGTATTCATTTTGTTTTTTATATGCGACAGAATTCTCAAATGGTTGACTGAGTTTTTTCCAAAAAAATTAACAACTATTCTGTTTATTATGGGTATTGTATTTTTGATAAAATTCCCGGTTGAGAATACAGTACATGTTATTAAAGTATATAATGAGTTACGCGGATACGGATACAACAGTACTTCATGGAGGGAAAGTGACATTATTAAATATCTTGCCGGGCATAAGCAATTGGGAAAGGGGTTTACTTTATACAGTAATGAACCGTCTGCAATTTATATTCATACAGGTTTGAAACCTAAACGTAGTCCGTCAAAAACATTTTACAATTCCTCTCAACCTTATGAGATTACTCAAAAACGAAAAGAGATTTGGCAAAGCGGCGAAAGTATTTGTCTCATCTGGTTTAATAAAACAAGTCACAAATTTCTTTTTGCGCTTGACGAACTTCAAAAGGAAATAGATATGAATGAAATCGTACATCTAAAAAGCGGAAGAATTTTTACTTTTACGATAGAATGAAATGAGTCTTTACAGAAGAATTTTTTCTTTAGCCATTGGACTCATAATTCATTGCATTAACAGTTTATCATATTCTGCTCCAGTAGTTCCCGAAATCAATTATGCAATGAATTTGTTCAGCATTTTTATTCCTTTCTCATAGTCAAAATTCTTAATGAATTTTTCCAGTTCCTGCATTTCAGCTCTTTATTCGCCAAGCCCGGGAAGTTCAAGTATCTCTTCAATTTTTTCACCTGTCGAAAAAGCATTTCCCTCCAACAAGATTTTAACTCATCCAGAAGATTTTGAAATTTCTTTCTATCATACTCCCGGAAATTATCATCAACGCTCTTTTGTTTTTTCCCAGTTACTTCAACTAATTTAATTTCTGAGAGAGTTCTTTTCAATACTTCCTCAAATAAATGAAATGTGTTGTTATCTGCCTGAAAATCCCTTTATTGTATGCGCCAATCGAACAGCTTTTTCATTATCGCCAGTATTGCTCTCATCTCTCATCTCAGTCGTGCAGTTCTGATTATTTTCATAAAATTTATTCAAAAGATTCATGAACAGTTTTTTATTCCCGCTTATTCTTTCCAAACCTTCCTTAACATTAATAGATGTAGACTCCGTTATTCATGAATCTTCTAAAGAATGTGAATCTTTGTTTATAACCGGAAGAATTACCTGCCTTGTTGTATCAACCTTTATCCATTTAGTTAAAACGCCAAAACTTCATCGGGATCAATCGGTTTGGATAAATAATCCTGCATTCCGACATTAAGACATTTCTCTTTAATCCCGGTGATTGCATCGGCAGTCATTGCTAAAATTGGAAGCGAATCATATTCTTTATTTTTCCTTATTTCAGAGGTCGCCGTAAAACCATCCATAATTACAAGATCAACCGGATTCTCCCCTGACCTGATACAATTTTCATATGTGAAATAAGTAATCGTGTTTAGGAGTTATAATATTGTTTTCCACTCAAATGTTTAGAATGGATTATCGGGAAATTCTCATAATTGCCTCCTTATGTTTTCCCTGGTCCACTCAACACTTCTGCCGAGTAATGAAAAACCGACAAACCCGCGCAGATTTAATTTGTTCCTATCATTATCCTCAAACCACGCTCTGCAATCATAAGTTTTGCCCGATTCAGGATCATAAATATTTCCGTTATCCCATTCTCCGTCATCTGTATATTCCAGCCCGGAAAGTATCTGTAATCCGAGCACTTTTCTGTTTCTTAATTCTTCTTCCTGATTATTTTCGTCTCTAAGCGGTTGATTGTTTTTCAAATTCTTTTTCAGCCATACAATCTTTCCGTAAAATTTTCCCTCGGTATCCTTATATATTTCAATCTGCGATTTGGGTTCGTTAGTTTTTTTATCGAGTGTAAGCCAAAAACCGGTTATGTCTTCTGCGCTTTGACAAAATGCTTTTGAAAAAAACAGCATCATGATAAATACTAAACAAAATGATTTCTTTTTCATATTTGAATTCCGTTTTATAAATGTATTGGTGAATTTTATTTGTTAAAGTCCTGCCCATTCCGTAATTGTTTTCCCCAGCAGCATGGCATTCACGATTCCCGATTCCAGCTTATCTCCTATACTTACTACATGAACAAACATCAGTGTGATTATTCCCGCCATCAGAGCAACGTACCGTTTTGAAACCAATTTTTGCGAAATCATTTTACTTATGATCGTAACAATGAAGGGCATGCCGATAAAAAATCCGAATATAAGTCCGGGAGAATACGAATTAAAATAGACAGACCAGTATAAATGAACAACACCGTTATACAGTATCAGCGAAAAAAACGGTAAAAGTATTACTGCAACTGTTTTTGTGTTTTTTATTCTCATAACAAGAAAAAAAAACAAAAATGTTATGACTACAATAATCACAAAGATTATTCGTAAGTGCATATCCGTTACATCGGGAATATTTGATTGATATTTACGATGCCAGGATAAGATATTCCATTCTTCAAATTCATGAAGAGCAAAAATAACCGGGAATATTTTTATCAGGCTCCTTAATTCGGTTTCTGCAAGGTAGTGTTTAATTTTTTTTAGCATCATTAAACCTTCTTAATGAAATGTTTCGGCTAACTTTTTGACTTTCATTACCCAAAGAATCCATCTGTACATATAGACACTGCTCTTTCGGTGAATTATCATTTTTTCGATTACCTTTGCCGCTCGTTGGGGATTAATAATTAATAAGACCGGGACTTTGATTGAATCCCCCCCACTTTCTTCACGAAATGAAGTATTCATAGGTCCCGGCATAAAATGTCCTACCTTAATATTGCCGCCTCTTATTTCATTACGAAATCCTTGTGTAAAACCATCCAGGGCAAATTTTGTGGCTGAATAAACACTTGTTTGTGCAAATGATACTTTGCCCAGGAGAGAACCAACATTAAGTATATAACCCGCTGGACTGTTTTTTAACGCGGAGATTAATGCTTTGGTACAGTTAAACACACCGAAAACATTTGTTTCAAATTGCCTTCTCATTTCGTCATTAGAAATTTTCTCCAGAGTTTTTGATACTCCGATTCCGGCATTATTTACAAGAACATCGATATGACTATATCTTTCCCGAATAATGTTCGCCATTTTTTTTACATCCTCTTCATTTGTAACATCACAGACAATAATTAAGGGAGTCTTTCGGGTTTGAGTTTGAATTTCATTCTGAACAGATTCAAGTTCCGCTCTATTTCGCGCGACCAGAATCAGATTGTGATTTCTTTGACTCAGCCTTTTTGCCAACTCCCTCCCAAGCCCTTTGGATGCGCCGGTTATTACAATATTTTTTTCGGTTGTTTTTATCATGGTTTTTTTTGACCGGGATACCGCTTAACATGATTTACATAAATAATTATTCCTATTACCGCTGAAAAGAATCCGCTGAAAAAACCTCCCATACCGTGACTTATTACATTACTGATAAAGTTTTTGGGAAAGGGGAGAACAAAATAATTTAACAAAACAGAGCATATGCAACTTATAATTCCTGCAATTATACCGTTCTTCAATAATTCCGATATGTTCATTTTTTTGCCGTAATGTTTGAGATAAAATTTATCCCAAACTTACATTCGACAAAAAAGGATGTCATTGATCTATGTTAATTTTTGAAGTTCGCCCTTATACGACTTAATGATTCAGGCGTAATGCGGAGATATGATGCGATGTAATATTGTGGTATTCTGTTCAATAAATTTGGATAATCTTTTATGAAATTCTTGTATCTGCCGTTTGCATCAAGAAGCAGCAATTCCGCTTCCCGGTTTTCTTTTATAATAAATATTAACTCTGCAAGTTTTCTTCCCACAACCTGCCAGCATGGATCGCCGTTCATCAAACTCATATAATCATCGTAGGTAAAGGTAAGAAGGCTGGAATCCTCAAGCGCCTGAATACTGAACCTGGATGGCTCCCTTTTTAAAAACGCGCTATATGATATTGCAAGACTGTTCTCCATACAAAAATGTTTGGTGATATCTTTGCCCGTGGAATCGATATAAAACAACCGTAATAAACCCGAGACATTAAAACCGATACGTTTGGGTATTTCTCCTGCGCGAAGAAAATAATCATCCTTTTTTAATTGAACACGCTTCAACAGTTTGTGAAGTTTTAATAATTCTTCGCGCGGCACACCTTCAAGCAGTTCGGTGTTCGTTATAATTTTTTCCATAGGATTCTTATTCATTTTCGGTTCAGTAAAAAATTATTTTCAACTTACTCATGTCAGCGTCTCTGTGTCTCTGAACGAATTTTTCACCTTATTTATTTTAGTGCCGACACTAATAGAATTAAGCAGCAGCCTTATTGAATTTCTTAATTATTATTGTTCCTTTATCGAATCGATTGTTTTTTTCAAAACAAACGGGTATTATTTTCAGGGAATATCAACGTTATTAAATTGAGTATGTTGTTTTTTCACATACTGCATCATTCGCCTTACCGATAATTCCTTCCCTTCTTTTCAATTAAATAAAGAACAATATCAAAAAAAATTTCTGTTTCCTCAGTTGCATATTTAGTTAATAAAGCTGCCGCTTAATGTCGGTCATATTTTTATTTAATCAATTCCCTTGCTTCAATCTGCCTGTTTATCTCATCAATCTTATCATCTTCCAATTCATACTTGGAAATAATATACATTGACAATACCAGAAGAATTGCCGGGATAAGAACGACCAACCATAAAATACCCTGCTCGGCGCTGGAAGCCTGTTTATCCTTTAATGCATCAAAATTAGTCATAGATAAAACAATACCGGGAATAACGCCGCCCATAGCGAAACCGGCTTTAAAGAAAATACCTGTTAAGGCATTAACCACACCGGAAATTCTTTTACCTGTCTTCCATTCGCCGAATGAAATTACTTCCGGCACCAGAGCCCACATATAACCTGTAGCGACAATAACTCCGGTTGATTTTATAAACTGAGCAACATAAATCATCCATAATTCGCTCTTGAGGGATGTTATCGAGATAAAGTACAACATTATCATACCGATAACCGCAATTGTTAAAAATACATAAAACATCCTCTTCTTTCCGATTGCCCGTTTAATTGCCGGCACCAACGGCAAAAAAATGAATGCCGGAATAGAACCCAACGCATTAAAAATAGGGAGCGCATGTGGTTGCCCGATATTGTATTGCATATAATATGCAGAAGCCGAGTTGCTAACCGCCATCATCGCAAACGCTGTGATAAAGAAAAAAGCCAAAATGCGGAGCGGTCTGTTTCTAATGAACTCTGTAAAGAGATCCGAATATTTAACCGTATCCGTTTTGTCGGAATCCATAACAACACGTTCTTTAGTTTGAGTGAAACAATAAATCAACAAACCGAAACCAACAATAGCATAAACGGACATAACGACAAACCAGGTAGATGATGCAGCCGGTTTAGACCAATCATTATTTGGTGAAAAATGTTGAATTATAGCCGGTATACCGAACTGAACGGCAAGACCGCCCAGGTTTGCCATGAACATACGTGTTGAAGTTAATGTTGTAATTTCATCCGTATCCCGTGTAAGCGATGCATTCAATGCACCGTAAGGTACGTTAACTAAAGTATAACAGAGCGAAAGTGTAACATAAGTAATGTAAGCATACCAGAGTTGTCCAGAAAACCCATTCCAAAAGGAAAGAATGGCAAGACCGGTGAGAGGAATTCCGCCAATAATCAAATATGAACGATATTTTCCGAGTTTAGGATTCCTCTTGTCAACATAAGCGCCGACAAATGGATCCCACAATACATCGATCAACCGAACAATTAAAAACATGAATGCCGCCGCTCCGGGATTAATCCCGAATACATTCGTATAGAAAAAAAGCAAATATGTAGCAACCGTTTGATAAATAAGATTCTGCGCTAAGTCCCCGGCACCGAATCCAATGCGTGTAATCCACGATAATTTGTAGAACCCTTTCGAGGTAAGTTCACTTTGAGTTGAATTATCCATTTTACTCCTTTAGCATAATACGCTGGATGAATTGATGAATGAGTTAATAAAACATTCGAATAAAAATTCAGTTGTTAAATACCTATAGTTTTTTTTAATAAATTCTCGGGGGTAGGCAATCTAATGATTTTTATCTTTCCATATCACCGGGAAATAATTACTCAATTTTGCCCACATTAAAATGAAATGACTCCCCCTCTCCAAAACTCCAATTTCACCTAAAATTTCTTTACACTTTTAAAATATTTCTATCAAGCTTCTGGTGGAACAGGAATTTCCCAAAAAAAACAGGAGATAAAAACCGGAGAATTCCAAGAACAAAAAAAACATACGACAACAGGTCGAAAAGTAATGATTTTACGAGAATTTTTATAAATTAATTTTCTACTCAGTCAACTATCTGGAAATAGAGTGTTGACCAAAACGGCATTTATGACCTACGTGCCACAGTCAGGCTGGGAAAAAAACTATTCGTGGTCCGACACAAGAATATTAATCCTCATGACATCAGGTTCAATAAAAAAATAAAGTGAAGGAAACGGATTAAACAATATCAACAAAGTTGAGAGTCTGTAAAGAAGCCACGATCGAAATAAAATAGAAAAGCTCATATCCATAAGAATATTGAGCTTTTTAGAGCTGCCCGATCAGGGGTTCCCGCTTGAAGCGTGATAAAATTCTTTCCCCTGTCTTTATTTCTGAAGATGAGCTGATCATCATTTTAGCGAATACACCTTACCATTACCTTAGAGATATTTTTTCTGTCGGATTTATACTGACTTGCGTCCCGGTGAATTAATAAATATGCAATGGAGCTGGATAGACTTTTTCCAAAATCAAATTACAGTAAAGTGTACGGCGGGTTTCCAGACGAAAAGTAAAAAAGAAAGAATTGTTCCTAAGAGTGAAAAAGTAAGAGCAATTATATTCAATCGGTTTAATACATCACAACACCACTCGAATGAAATTGTTTTTTATCATTTCAAAGGAAGAAAACTTCATCAAGAAACAGTTAGTAAACAATTCAAAGAAGCAGTCAGGAAATCAAACCTCAACGAAAAAATTCACTTTCATTCTTTGCGTCATTCCTTTGCATCGCTGTTGGCTCAAAAAGGGGTTTCATTATATATCATAAAGGAATTGCTAGGACATGAAGATTTGGTAACAACACAAATCTATTGTCACCTTCAGCAACAAAATTTGAAAGATGCCGTGAATCTTCTATAATAACTAGTAACTTAAACTTGCTCGCCATCTTTTTGGCGGGTTTACCACTACTTCCAGGAATATAACATATGGAACGTTGTTGATTTATTTTAAAAAAAATCCCTCCATAATCGAGGGATTTTTGATATAATATTTTGGATGTAAATAAAATTATTTCAATAACATAAACTTTTTCGTTTGCACAAATTCTCCCGCTCGCAATTGGTAAAGATATACGCCGCTTACAAGCATGCTTGCATCAAAAACACAATCATAAGTTCCGGATGCTTTTTCTTCGTTAACAAGTGTTGTTACTTCTTTTCCTAAAACATCATAGATTTTTATTGTTACGAACGAAACACTTGGCACTGAGTAAGAAATTTTTGTTGTTGGATTGAACGGATTAGGATAATTCTGGTATAACTTATATGAGGTAAGCTCATTTGTCCCCTCAGAAATTGATGTCTGGCCAGTATACTCAATTTCCATTTTATAACAATTAATTGAGAATATTTCTTTTCCCTGATAATATATCGGATAATAAAAATAACCTTCCGAGTAAACCCATTCACCATCAGTTAAATCAAAATGTTCACCTTTAATTAAATTATCGTCTGTGTCGTAGGAATAAATATATTTATCCGCGTGATATCCAGAATAATCTGACCACCATTCGAAAAATCTTGATAGTACTTTATTGTTATTGTTATATGTATACGTATCTTTTGAATATTCTTCCCATGTGTTACTGTTGCGATTCCACTGTTCTTCAAACTCAACGAGTAGGTTATTTTTGCTATCGTAAGTAAAAGTTGTATTATAATTATTCACCCATTTGTTAGTCCAACTTTGATCAAGTATACTGGTTACCTTATCGCCATCATAATAATAAGTAGTCAGATAGGAATTTTCCCAGGAGTTTATCCAATTTTCCGAAAGTTCCTGGTAAATTAAATTGTTGATATACGTATATGTTTCCCTGCTAGAATTCTCCCAATTATTATCAAGCCAGTACTCTCTGATCTCAGAGAGTATGTTCCCGGCTTCATCATAAGTAAAACTCTCCCTGTTATAGGGTATCCACTCATTATCTTCGAGTTCTTCGCTAACTATTCTTAGAATATTTTTGTTCTCATCAAAAGTTCTGAAATATCTTTCTGCATCAGTAAACACATTCCCGTCCCAGTCTTCTGAAAGAGTAATAACAAGCAGATTCCCTTCATTATCAGTAGAATCAGTTACAGTTGTTCTGTTATTTAACACCCAGGTATCGCCTTCTTTTTTTTCAATAGAGTAAAAACTCAATTCATTCGACTCATTGTACAAATAACTTATCCGTTGATAATCACTCCACGAACCTTCTTTCATAAACTCCTGTAACAATGTCTGCCAGTATCCATTCCCGTTATAGGTGAATGTAATTTTTGAGCTGTCAATCCACTGACCATCTCTAAGTATTTTTTGAATATAAGACTCAATATTTCCATAACTATCATAAGTAAAATACTCACTTACTGTGCTGTCAATAAGTGTTCTGGAAGGTCTTCTAAGATTATTCATTTCAGGGGAATAATAACTGTTGATGAAATTAAAATTAGGAGTTGATTCAGTTTTGATTTTAGTAAAAAAATCTCTTGTGTTTCCCGGTAAATGTTGCTCAACATTCGATTTGTTCAGGATAGTATTAAAGTAATCCGGTAAAAAAGAATGCAGCTTACTTTCGCGCGAGGATTGAGCATTAATATTTATTAAGGTTGCACAAATAATGAAAAACAGAAAGTAAAAGTATTTGGTCATGGTTTACTCACATAAATTTATTTAAACAGTCATTTAGTTTTTCAACTTGATTGCTTCGGTTTTATAAAATATACCTGCTTTTGTCCCAACATATATAAGCTGCGTAAGAGTTAACAATGACAGAACTAATACTAAAAGATATTGTGGATTGGTATATAAATTACATGAATAATCTATAGCATAGATCTGAAAGAATAATCCCAGCGAATATATTACCAGCCAGAACCAATGGTTTGATTTCTTAAAAATATAAACACCAATCAATATTACCAGTAAACCGGTTATCCAATAAAAACCAACTCTAAAATATTTTAATTCATCAAATTTTCTTTTCTCTATTTCCTGTGCAATTGAGTAGAGAGGCTCAGAGAATTCAAAGGATTCATCATCTTCGGTTACAATCCCTTCATTT
>CAZEXO010000136.1:8555-10238 GCA_964516545.1 uncultured Melioribacteraceae bacterium | reverse complement strand
GGAAAGCGCTCTGACAGAAGACTATTATTTTACAGGTAAATTAAACTTTGCCATCGGAATGGAATGGAAGTTATCGAGAAACTGGAATATGAATATGGAATTGGCTTATTTAACAGTCTTCACTGATCAGATTGACGGGAAATTTGGTTCAGGTACGGGCGGACTTTTTACAGATGATTTAGATAGCTACATGACAGCCAGCCTTGGTTTTAAGTATTTTTTCAGTAAAGGAAAACTTTCCAGACTATGCATACTTCCCGGCGGAATGACTGATGTATTTATTCCCGAAGAAGAAAAAGTAGATTATCAAAAAATTGAAGAAATGATAAAAGAAAATATTCCACGGGTGATAACAAGAGAAGTAGTTGTGGAAAAACCAGTTGAACAAACCGAAACTGACGAATCTGGAAAACATTGGATTTTAACAGGAGTTAATTTCGGTTCCGGTAGCCGCTTTTTAACGAATGAATCATTTCCCATCTTGAGGGAAGCAATCGAAATCCTGAAAGCAAATCCCTCGATGATTGTTGAAATTCAGGGGCATACTGACAGTACGGGTCCGGCTGATTTCAACATGCGTTTATCAGAACAACGGGCTCAGTCTGTAAAAGAATTTATGAAAGCCAATGGAATTGAATCATCACGTCTTCAGGTACGTGGGTACGGAGAATCGCAGCCGATCAGCGACAATTACACGGCTGAAGGAAGGGCAAGAAATCGCAGGATAGAGTTTAAGATATTGTCAAAATAATCTTATGTGAGAGATAAATTTTTATCTCTTCTTTACTTAGTTGGATTAATGTTGTAGTTTTAGCCAAACAAATTTCCTTTAATTTTATCCGGAGAGATAAAAAAGGAGTGAAAAAATTGACAAATAAAATATTAACAAACTAGAGGACCTCCGCGACGATCGTCAAGGAGGATTTTTTGTATATGGACATAAAAGCAAAAGTAATCGACAAAGAGGGGCTCGACAGAACTGTAACACGTCTTGCCCATGAAATTCTTG
Source organism: uncultured Melioribacteraceae bacterium (assembly GCA_964516545.1). Classification (GTDB taxonomy): domain Bacteria; phylum Bacteroidota; class Ignavibacteria; order Ignavibacteriales; family Melioribacteraceae; genus JAHISV01. The sequence continues at coordinate 9,229 of CAZEXO010000136.1, read as the reverse complement.
AACGCAACAAGGGTTCAAAAAATCTCGTAATTATCGGTATGAGAACACGCGGTGAATTTCTGGCAAATAGAATTCACAGGAAAATTGAAGAAATTGACAAGGCGAAGGTTAATATTGGTATTCTCGATATCACGCTTTACAGGGATGATTTCAGGCAGCGTCTTAAGCAGCCGGAAGTTTCGGTGACCGATATTACATTCGACATCAACGAAAAAGATGTTATTCTCATTGATGACGTACTCTATACCGGACGAACTGTCCGCGCCGCTCTTGATGCTCTGATGGATCTTGGAAGACCTTCCACAATCCAATTTTGTGTTCTGGTTGACCGAGGTCATCGTGAACTTCCGATACGCGCTGATTTTATCGGTAAAAATATTCCTACTTCCATTAATGAAGAAGTGAAAGTAAAACTTGAAGAACACGACGGCGAGGATGCCGTTTACCTAGTTGATATTTCTAAAGAAAAAAGTGAGAGATAATTTATGTCGTTATCGAGCAGGCATTTGATAGGATTAGCAGGAGTTCCCCGTGAAGATATTCAGTTAATATTAGATACTGCAACAACTTTCAGGGAGGTTCTGGAAAGACCAATTAAAAAAGTACCTACACTTCAGGGAAAGACAATTGTTAATTTGTTTTTCGAAAATTCAACACGCACGCGAATTTCGTTC
>CAZEXO010000136.1:0-8545 GCA_964516545.1 uncultured Melioribacteraceae bacterium | reverse complement strand
TCGAGCTGGCTCAGAAAAGGCTTTCGGCTGACACCATCAATTTTTCAACTTCCACAAGCAGTACGAAAAAAGGGGAGACCTTTAAAGACACTGTAAGAAATATTGAAGCCATGAAAGTCGATATGATTATTGTTCGTCACGAATCATCAGGAGTGCCGGCTTTTCTTACACAGATTTCAAACGCGAATATTATTAATGCTGGCGACGGAGTTCACGAACATCCGACCCAGGCCCTTCTTGATATGTATTCCATCAGGCAGAAACTTGGAAAACTGGAGGGATTGAAAATTTGTATTGTGGGAGATATCGGACACAGCCGAGTGGCTTTGTCAAATATTCACGGGTTGAAAACAATGGGGGCTGAAGTAGCCTTATGCGGACCGGCAACCATGATGCCCAGATTTGTTGAAAAACTCGGCGTAAAAATTTATCACAACATTGATGAAGCAATAAAAAACAGCGATGTTCTCAATGTTCTGCGTATTCAACTTGAAAGAAAAGCAGGAAGCGCAATTCCCTCATTACGTGAATACCGCAATTTTTTCGGCATAACAACCGAAAGACTGGAAAAACACAATAAAGATATTCTTATTCTCCATCCCGGTCCAATTAATCGTGGTGTGGAAATTTCATCAGAAGTTGCCGATGGACCTTACCAGGTTATTCTTGATCAGGTTACAAACGGTGTTGCCGTCAGAATGGCAGTGTTATATTTACTTGGAACCATGCACTAAATTAAAGGTGAGTTATGCAAGTTGTATTAAAAAGTGTAAATATTCTTAATCCCCTTCATAAACAGAATTTAAAATCAGATCTTTTGATTGTCGACGGGGTCATAAAAAAAATAGGAAATTTGACTAAAGAAGAAACAAGCAAAGCGAAAATTTATGATTTCGAAAATAAATACTGCGTACCCGGTTTTTATGACATGCATGTTCATTTACGTGAACCGGGCAGGGAAGATGAAGAAACTATTCAAACCGGCGCTGATGCCGCCGCTGCCGGCGGATTCACCGGAATTGCCTGTATGCCGAATACAAATCCGGCAATCGACTCAGCCGAAGTTGTAACTCTGATAAAAAGTAAATCAAAATATCATCTTGTTGATGTTCACCCGATTGGAGCAGCAACAGTTGAACGCAAAGGTGAATCGCTCGCGCCTATTCTTGAATTGCATGAAGCCGGCGCCGTGGGTTTCTCGGATGACGGCGCTGCCATAAAATCTGCCGCCATTTTGCGAAACGCACTGGAATATTCTGCGATGGTTGATGCGCCGATAATTGAACATTGCGAAGAAGCTTCATTATCAGACGGACATATGAATGAGGGGTTAACTTCTACTTATCTTGGAATTCCCGGACTCCCTTCTGTTTCAGAAGACTTAATTGTGATGAGAGATATTATGATGGCAGAATACTGCGGAGGCAAAGTTCATATAGCGCACATTTCTACAAAAAATGCCGTTGAACTTGTCCGCCAGGCAAAAAAGAAAGGAATAAAAGTTACAGCCGAAGTAACGCCCCACCACTTTTCACTTATCGATGAAGCGTTGAAATCTTATAACACGAATTTGAAAATGAGTCCGCCACTTCGTACGAAAGAAGATGTTGATGCCGTTATTGAGGGACTTAAGGATGGCACAATTGATTGCATTGCAAGTGATCATGCACCTCATTCAATTGAAGAAAAAGAAGTTGAATTCATCTACGCACCCAACGGAATAATCGGACTTGAATCACAGCTCGGGCTTGCTCTCAGCGAATTATATCATAAAAAACATCTTTCACTTGAACAGATCGTTGAAAAGATGTCAATCAATCCGAGAAAAATTCTCAATCTGCCAATTCCTGAAATAAAAGAAGGATGTTTCGCGAATCTTACAATTTTTGATCCTGATTTAATCTGGACTGTCGACATCAAACAATTCAAATCCAAATCGAAAAACTCACCGTTCGATAAAAGACTTTTATCAGGGAAATCCCTCGCTGTTATCAACAAATCTCAAATGTATTTTGAAAATGAATTTATAAAAATATGATCAGAAAAAGTGTCCACTTTTGTCTATAAAAGGGGACACTTTGTTAAACAATCATTTTTACAAAGCTCTTTTTTCACCCCAAATCGAAAGATAAATTTCCTTAATCATAATATTCTTTTGGCATTCTTGTTGTTTCTCTGTTTTCAGAATTTACGGAGGAAAGAAAAATGAAAAGCATGAGAAATTTATTAGCGATAACGATAACAATAATGTTTTTATTCACGGCATGTGATGAAAATGGTTATTCATACCACGATAACACACCCCCATCACCTCCCGGGAATGTTGGAACAATAACCGGAGACAACAGAGTTGATATTTACTGGGATCACAGTTATGAAAGAGATGTGGCCGGGTATAATGTTTATTACAATTATTCATACGAAGGCACCTATACATTACTGGGAAGTACACAGGACAATTACTTTGTTGATTATGGCGCGCGAAACGGAGTCAAATATTTTTATGCAATAGCTGCATACGATGAAAACCTGAACGAAAGTGAATTGAGTTACGACGAAGTATTCGATACGCCTAGACCCGAAGGATTCAACCAGGCGGTTTTTGATTATTCATATTCTCCGAATTCAAGCGGGTATGACTTTAGTGAATTCCTTGTTACTGCATTTGATTCCGACGGCGCCGATTTTTTCTTTGAAAATTACGACGGAGTTTTTTATCTCAATGTTTGGGATGATACCGATATTCAGGATTTAGGTGAGACAAATGATATTTATGATATTTCGTACTCGCCGATAGATGGCTGGGTTCCGATGTATGAAGGTGATAATGTGAAATATGTTGAAGTATTTCCAGGTCATACTTATGTAATCTGGACGTGGGATAACCACTTCGCTAAAGTGAGAGTGAAAAGAATTACTTCTGAAAGAATGGTTTTTGACTGGGCTTATCAACTGGTTGAGGGTGAAAGAGAACTCAAAAGAAGTGATAACGGAAGAAAACCGTTACCGGATGCGCCCGTAAAAAATCACAGAAAGTAAATTGATGTGATATGTTCTAACTTTTTTCGAAAGCATGCCAATTCGGTATGCTTTTGTATTATTAAATAATTATTTTAGCAGAAAATTATTCAGGATCATGCAAAAGAGAAAATTTACATATTGGGATTTACTCCTGGTCCTGTCGGTTTTAACAAGTATCGGATTTTCAGGATTAGCTCAGGAAAAAAATAAACAGGAAAACGTAACTCCAGCTGAAATTTTTCAGGCAATTGAAAAAGGGATTGGAGAGAATGACATCAGACTTTTTTCAAATTACCTTGCTGAAAATTCATTCATCAGTCTTCGTAATTCAACAAGCGGTTATTATAGTATAAATCAGGTGCATTACGTGCTTAAGGATTATTTTTCCATTCACAAACCCATCAATTTTCATTTCGATAATATTGTTACTAAAAACGAACAGCCTTACGCAACCGGTGTGCTGGTGTTTACCGAAAAAGGAAAACGTGACTCAGCAGTAATTTATGTCTCGCTGAAAAAAGAACCTGAAAGCTGGAAAATATCTCAACTATCTATAAACTGATTTTTATGTCCGCTAAGCTGAATAAAAATTCTCTGATTAATTATTCAATTTTATCTCTGTCAATCATTGTACTTGCCGTCTATTTCATTACACCGGTAATCATCAGCAAAAAAGAATCCAACTGGAAACAGGAAGTAGAAAAGAAAGTCTACAGTATCGAATCAGAAGTAATCGGGATGATTGAAAACAAAATCGAGTATCTGAGCGAGACAAAAAAACATCTATCTCAGGAACTACTGTTCACAGCTAATAAACCCAATAACACAAAGGAGATTTTTGATTTATTAAACACCCAGCCTTTTAAGGACTTCTCAATCCAGGTTTTTGATTCGCGGAATAATTTGCTGGCATGGAATAATACAAACGGATTTGATAAGAATGATATTTTCAATTCAATATACGACAACGATGAAATTCATTTCAGAAATTACGAACTGTTTACTTTCCTTTCATTGACAAGCAAACTCAACACCGGCGATATAAAACTTGTTTCGTTAAGCCTGCCTGTAAAGAAAAAATACACTCTGGAAAATGAATATTACAATCGCCTGGATATTGAGGAAGAATTTGAAAATAAGTTTTCTACTAATTTCGAAATCAATTATACACGTGACTCAAATAAATCAAAAGACGGCAGAGTTTATTCATTCGATGTTCTCAATAATTTCGGGAATAAAATAGGCGTGGTAACTTTTGACCGTCCGGCAAAAGATTATGAATTAAACAGAATTGAACTGAACTATAATTTTATCAATTCTTTATTAATTGTTCTGATAATACTTCTCATTATTTACAAATATTTTCATTTCTTCATAAACCTGAGATCAGGAATTCTAAGGGTAGTAGTGTTCGCGGTTGGAATTCTATCACTCAGGATAATTATCTTTCTCCTGAATATTCCTTCACAAATTTTTGAAAATGAATTACTTAATTCTTCTTATTTCTCTTCAGTCTTTGCTTATGGAGTTGTGCGTTCCCCGCTTGAATTTTTTATTTCTGCGGTTTCTGTTCTCGCAATATGCATTTATATGCTTAATGTAACCGATAAATATAGTTTGACTTTTGACAGGCTGAATAAACTGAATATTTATTTAAGAGTGTTTTTTGCCTTTACTCTTGTTGTGTTGATTTTATTTGTCTTGCGAGGATTTGGGGCGGCGATTAAAAGTGTGATATTTGATTCAACACTCAGGTATTTCAAAGATCCTTCTTTAATTCCCGAACCGCCCGCGTTATTGATGCATATCAACATTCTCATTCTGGGGTTTTGCTGCGTTCTTTGCGGAATTGTGTTGTTGATTCTCTTAATCAGATTTTTCAAGGATTATATAAGGAAAAACGACAAGATATTTTTTCTGAGTGTATTCATCGCAATTCAGGGCGCTGCTTTTCTTTTTGATGTAATTCAGGAACAACCTCAGGGCACCGCATTCACCAGAATCGTATATCTCATTTTTATCTTTTTAATTTCGCTTTTGATTTATTATAAAGTTTTATTCGGAGTGAAAAAAATCCTGCTCATCGCGCTCTCAGCTTCATTTATTTCCATCATCCTTATGAGTTTTTATAATTACGAACTTGAGAAAGAATCACTGAAAGTTACTGCGCTCGAACTTATTCGTCCGAATGAGAACTATCTTGATTACACAGTATTTCAAACGCTCAATCAGCAGGGAAATACAACTCTTATAAAAGAAGCCGTTGTTGAAAACAAAATTAATGGTACGCAAACAGCCTTTATTATTTGGAGTAAAAGTCTCCTGCAACGTGAGTCGATAAGAAGCAGAGTAAAAATTTATGACTCTGAATTTATTGAAATCGGTTCATTCAATTTTCTCTTTCCGGAAGATGTTGAATTAAGCAACGAAGGAAACATAACGGAAATGGGAGGTCTTGAACTTACCCGTCACGTGTTGCCTGATGGTGAGAATAATATTATTTCCGGCAGGATCAGGATCATTGAAGAGAATAATATTTTCGGATATCTTGAAGTTTCCGTTATATACAATGCTAACAGGCTTTCCTATAATGTTGCGCCTCCTTTTTTAACTTCCTCACTCAGCTCATTCAACTCAACTGTTGATCCGGGCAAGTTAAGAATTTTTGATTTTCACAATAACAGACTGGTTAATTCTGTTAGTGATGTTGACTTAACGGAAGAGCATATTTCAGGAATTCTTGCCGACGATTTTTCCGGGAGAAGCGATAAATGGATACAAGCAAATATCAACGGCGAAGCAAATATTATTTACGTTCTTAAAAGCGAGTTTGTCAGTAACCCGCGGATTCTTGCCATTATGCTCAAAGAGCGTGATGTTATCTGGAATCTTTTTGATTTTTTCAAAGTGTTTTTTATTCACACGATATTTATTCTGACATTTTTCATATGCTATTTTTTATACTGTTTACGCCATCGTTCAAAATATAAAATTACTTTCCGCAGCCAGTTGATTTTTTATTTTCTCGTGATATCGATAATTCCCCTTATAATGCTCGCGGTTTATTTCAAAGACTTAACGCAGGAGAAAAACAACTCGGCTATCTTTTATAAACTCAATAAACGTGTTCATAGTATTGACAGTTATCTGGCGAATCATCTTTATAACAATCTTGATGATCAGTATGAAATTTTTTCGGAAGCCGGCAATAATCTGGGGATCGGGTTTACATTATACAGAGAACGTGATTTTGTATTCAGCTCCGAAACGGAATACTACAAAATAGGATTTCTCGAAAATATTATTGACGCGAAAGCATATTCGCTGTTGATGAATAACGGAATGAACGAATGTATGATCGAAAGATCAGTTGAGAATTACAAATATTACTCATATTACAAATTCATCGAAATAAGAGATGAGGAATACATTATCGAGGTTAATAATCTTTTTAATAATATTCTTCTCCCGTTTTCATCTATCGAACTTGATGTGGTTTTATTCGGGACTTATTCGCTTGTGGCTATTCTCGTCGCGTTTTTCAGTACGTTACTTGCCAATCAAATGTCGCGCCCGATTCGCCGGTTAACGAGTGCAACAAAGTCAATTGCCAGCGGTGATTTGAGCGTTGAAATTGAGGGTAAATGGATCGGTGAAGTTAAAGAACTGACCGACGGATTTAATAAAATGGTTAAAGACCTGAAAAAAAATCAATCGCAAATTGCCGAAATGGAACGCGAATCAGCCTGGAAAGAAATGGCTAAACAAGTTGCCCATGAAATAAAAAATCCTTTGACACCCATGAAATTATCTGTTCAACAGCTTGTTATTGCTTATAAAGATCAGTCTCCCAAGTTTGAAATTATTTTTGAGAAAGTGACCAACACAATAATTAATCAGATTGATATTCTGAAAAATATTGCCTCGGAGTTTTCAAACTTCGCGCGTATGCCAAATTTAAAACTGACGGAACTTAATCCGAAAAATATACTTCGTGAAGTATATGATCTTTTTTCCGAGGAGAAAACAAAAATGGCGCTGGAATTAAGTGATGAGGAAATAACAATTCACGCGGATGAAGATCAACTAAAAAGAACGCTTGTGAATCTTGTCAGAAACTCTCTGCAATCCGGCGCCACATCTGTAATTATTAAACAGAACGCGGATGGAAATAATTTATTGATACGTGTTATAGATAACGGCAGGGGAATTTCAAATGAGATCATTCATAAAATATTTGATAAAGAATTTACAACAAAAGAGAAGGGAATGGGATTAGGACTCAGCATGGCAAAGAGATTTCTAAACAGCATCAAAGGTGAAATTGAAGTTGAGCATACTTCTGAAACAGGAACAACAATGATTATCAGAATACCGAAACTATCGCGATGAATAAACTCACTCCGCATCAATCCGAAGCTCTTGACTTCAACAGTCATATTTCTCTCACCGCAAACGCGGGTTCGGGAAAAACTTTTGTTTTCGCCAAAAGATTTGTTGAAATAATTCTCTCCGAAAATGTTTATCTGCAAAATATAATTGCCATTACTTTCACGGATAAAGCGGCCGGCGAACTGAATAAAAAAATTGCCCGTGAAATAGAAGAAAGAATGACCTATGAGAAAGAAAAAAATAAACTCAGGAAACTGAAATACATTCGCCAGAGACTTGTATCCGCAAATATTTCAACCATCCATTCGTTTTGTATCGACTTACTTAAAGAATATTCTCCCGAAGCCGGTCTGGATGCTAATTTTGTTCCCATTGACGCGCGCGTAGCCGAGGATTTGCTGGACTTAAGTATTGATGAAAGTATTAATGATTTTATAAACGACCCCGAACTTTTTGAAATCTACAAATACTTTGTACGGCTTTTCGGATCAAAAAAACTTTTCAGAAAACAGCTTGTCTCTCTGATAGAAAAAAGAAAAACAATCATCCAGCTGAGCGAAAATATTTATTCACCGCCTGATGAAAAAATCGCCAGGTACTTTACGGATTTATTCAAACAGGAATTTGAACAAATATTTAACGAACCGATAAAAGAATTATTGAAGAGTGTGAAGAGAATCAATAATAATGTTTTGTTGAACGACCTGAAAAATAAAATCGCGGATGAGATAAATTTCATACTCGGAGAATTAGAAGTATCCAATGATGCATTTGGTAAATATTCACTTCTGACAAAACTTGGTGAACAACTACTTACAAAAAGTCATGAAGTCAGAAAAAGAGATTACGCGAGGAAAGATATAGCCGGGGAATTGTATGAAGAAATCAGCGGAACTGAAAAGTTCTATAAAGATTTTAGAAATTTTTCCTTTGACGAAAAAGAAGGCGTCGACTGCGAATTGATTAAGTTAGGAAAGTATTTCCTGCAAGTGTTTTTTCTCATCGACAAAAAATACACGGAGAAAAAAACAAGCCGCGGTTATCTTGATTTTGAGGATATTCTGCTTCACACGGTTAAACTCACCTCCCAAAAAAATGTCGTGAATAAACTGAGTGAAAAATACAAATACAT
>CAZEXO010000135.1:8787-10268 GCA_964516545.1 uncultured Melioribacteraceae bacterium | reverse complement strand
GCATATCCTGTGGAGTTTTTATTCCGCTTGATTTTTTCGCGATAAGCATTAATGCTGAACGATTAATTACTTGACCAATATTAACAACATCAATATCCCTGTCTCTTAGTTGTATAGCATTTGTAAGCCACATCGAGGCGAAATCAACTTTACCGGTTTTCAGTAATGTAGGCGATGATACTTTCGGTCCTCCGGTAATAATTACTAAATCGATTCCGTGATTTTCATAAAACCCTTTCTCTTTTGCAACATAATAACCTGCAAACTGGGACTGAGGACCCCAATGAGGAACAAAAGAAAGTGTCTTTAATTTTTGGGCTTGATTTATAGTAGCCAAAAACAATATCACAACAAGAGCAACGAGTATTTTTTTTATCATATGATTCTCTGCTTCATATTGCACTGGTAATTAAACAAAATTAAGTTTGTATAAACAAAAGCTATGCATGCTTCATCTCTAAAATTAGTCATGATGAGTAGGGTATAGCTTTTCATAAGACATACTCTTCTGACAAAATTCCTCGGTCATTTCAAATTAATTACGTTCGCAAAACCCGTAATGTTGAAAACTTCTTTGATGTTTTCATTCGAGCCTGTGATTTCCAGTTTAGTGCCCAGCGTTGTAACCTGTTTCTGAGCCATAAAGACAACACGTAATCCGGCGCTGCTTATGTAATCCAGTTTTTGAAAATCAAGAATCAGATTATAAGCGCCTTCCGAAAGTACTTTCTCAATTTCGTTAGTTAAATCGATACTGGTCACAGTGTCCAGCCTTCCGGCAAGAGCAAGAGTTGCATCGCTGCCGCTTAACGTTTTTGTAATAGTCATTGTCTTATCCTTTTTATAAAACTATTTTTTTACTAATGCTAAAATATCATTTACAAGATAAGGATCGGTATAACTTATTAATTTTTTCCGTTCCTCAGTTATTGTAAAATTCGAAAGGGCGAAATCAATTTTACCGGTTTGCAGAGACGGAATCAAAGCGTCGAATCCCATATCGATAATTTCAATTTCCTTTCCCAGTAATTCACCCAGCAATATACTTAATTCGATGTCATAACCAACAAGTTTTCCTTCAGCAATAAATGTATACGGTTCAAAAATTGAACAAGTGCCCATTCTTAAAATTCCCTTTTTCCCCTTGCCGGACTGAGCAGGTACTGTGGGAGGTTTGATGTAATCAGGAACTATCCACTTATTTTTAAGCTCATTCAGTTTTCCATCATTTCTTAATTTATGCAGCGCAGAATTAATTTGTGAAATCAACAAATCATTATTCTTCTTAACCGCAATCGCGACTTCAAGCTTTGATATAGATTCATCGAGTATTGTTAACTCAGGATTTTTATCCAGAATTTTTCGCAGAATATTTTCATCATATATAAATCGAATACCACACTACGAATGCAGGCGCATAATGCCATTGATAACAAAATGACATAAATGTTACTAGAAATCTGCAACCCGACTATTATCAA
>CAZEXO010000135.1:0-8777 GCA_964516545.1 uncultured Melioribacteraceae bacterium | reverse complement strand
ATGCATCGGCTTTTCCTGTTTTTACCGCTAAACCGGCATCTGCAGAACCAACCATATCAAGAAATTGAGCCTTCGGAAAAGTTTTTCGCGCCACTATATCTCCAGCTGACCCTGTAAGCACACAAATTTTTTTATCATGAAGCTGGGAAATATTTTCTATTTTTTCTGCTTTTTGAGTACAAGAAGCAATAAGTAAAGCTGCAAAGCTGATTGACAAAATATAAATCTTTCTCATTAACGTTATTCTCTCCAAAAATTATTTTCTAACGAGAACTGAAATATCATTCTTCAAATATGAGTGTGAGAAATCAACAAATTTTTTTCGTTCTTCCGTAACATTAAAATTAGACACTGCGAAATCAATTTTTCCCGATTGAAGCGCCGGTATCAAACTCTCAAAGTTCATATCCCTGATTTCAATTTTTTTATTCAGCTCCCTGCCGATTCGCATTGCGAGTTCGATATCAAAACCGGTAAAAGTATTATTGAAGATAAAAGACAAGGGTTCAGCTTTGGCGCAAGTTCCCATTACAAGAACATCTTCCGCATCAACAATAAATTCAGGCAATGAGGGAATTTCACTATATCTTTTATCAATCCATTTTTGTTTCATGCTGTCGATTGTTCCATCATAGCTCAACTTATTCAAAACATCATTAATATTATTCAGCAGTTTATCATTTCCCTTTTTTATCGCGATGGCAATTTCAATTTCCGAAACAGGCTTATCTAAAATCATAAGTTCAGGTTCTTTATCAAGAATATTCGCGAGTATGTTGAAGTTATGAATAAAGGCATCTGCTTTGCCTGTTTTCACACTAAGAGCGGCATCTGTGGCTGAAATCATATCATAAAATTTTGCATTCGGGAATAACTTCTTAGCAACTACATCACCCGCCGAACCGGTAAGAACACATATACGCTTATCGTGAAGCTGAGTTAAATCCGAAATTTTCTCGTTTTGTTTTGAACAATCGGTTAACAAAAAAAATAAGCAAATAAGAATCAGATAAATTTTCCTCATCCGACAATTATCCTTTTTTGAGAAACATGCTTAAAATATTTTTTTCATCAGTTCTTTTGTATTCGATATTTTCCGTGAGTCCTTTAATCAGGGTTAATCCAATTTCATCCGGGTCGGCTTTTTCAAAAAGATTGGATTCCTCGCCAGTATTTTCGAACACTATTTCAAGAGTTTCCCGCTTCTCTGAATAAGATATTCTTAGATTAACATCTATTTCTTTCGATTGTGATTTAAGTATTTCGAGATACTCTTCCACAATTAACAAAACATTATTTATCGTCTTTTTTGACATAACATGTTTCTCGCAGAAATGTTCTATCTCGGCGTTCATGGCATATAAATCATAATCCGGAGTACCTATATGATAATTAAAACTTCTTATTCTGTGAATAAACGCTTTTGTTTTTTCCCGCTGCGGATTTTCGAAAATTTGTTGAGGTGAACCTTCTTCGTAAATTAATCCTTCGTCCATGTAAAAAACCCTATTTGACACATCGCGTGCGAAATCCATTTCATGAGTTACAATTGCCATTGTCATTCCTTCTTTAGCAAGACGCCTGATTACGGCCAATACCTCGCTCACCATCGTCGGATCAAGCGCGGAAGTCGGTTCATCAAACAAAATAATTTCAGGATCCATGGAAAGACACCGCGCTATTGCAACTCTTTGTTTTTGTCCGCCTGATAATTCATCGGCATAACTTTCAGCTTTTTCGGCAAGACCAACCATTTTTAATAATTCCATGGCTTTCTTTTCGGCATCTTCTTTTTTTCTTTCAAGCAGTTTTGTCTGCCCGATAGTTAAATTTTCCATCACTGATAAATGTGAAAATAAATTGAAGGACTGGAAAACCATTCCCATTTTCTGCCGGATCTTTGGTACGTCTGCATTTTTATCCAGGATGTCAATTTCATCAATAAAAATTTTACCTCCGCTTGGAGTTTCAAGCAAATTAAGACAACGGAGAAAAGTGCTTTTACCCGTACCTGAAGGACCGATTATTGAAATGACTTCACCTTTTTTTATCTCAGTGCTGATGTCAGAAAGTACAGTTAAGTTTCCGAATTTTTTCGATAGATGTTCTACCCTAATCATCGTTTATCCTCTCCTTAATTTTGGATTTGTCTTTCGTTCAATATATCCAAGCAATATCATCAGTAGCCAGGAAATCAGAAAATACAACACGGCTACCATGATGAGAGGGAAAAACGCATCAAAAGTACGACTGCGAATTATATCGCTTGCTTTTGTCAAATCCTGAACCGCGATATATCCGACAATAGAAGTCATTTTCACTAATGAAATAACCTCGCCTTTGAAAACCGGTAAAATTCGTCTTACAGCCTGGGGTAAAATTATATAGATGAATGTTTTAATTTTTGTGAAGCCCATCGCTATTCCAGCTTCCATCTGACCTTTATCAACTCCTTCAATTCCTGTTCTGTACATTTCCGAAACATAGGCTGCAAAGTTGAGTCCGAAAGCAATCACGGCAACAATGACCGGGTCAATATCAACAGAAGCAAAAACAACATAAAAAATAATCATCAAAAGAACGAGAACCGGCGTACCACGCAAAATTGATATATAAAGTTTCGCGGACATTAAAAACAATTTGCGGCGCGACATTCTCATAAAACAAATGAGTCCGCCCAGCAGAGTTCCGAACATTGTTGAGAGAATTGAAATTATCGCCGTGGTTTTCAAACCATCTAAGATCAGCAGGTAACGATTTTCAATAATAATATTATTGTGAAAACTTTCCGCGATTCCCGAGAAAAAACTTTCGAAAGATGATGGTTCCTGCATCACATCATCAGAGTGAGTCATTTCAAAACCTTCAATGTTTTTTGCCAGGGCAAGTACAGCAGTTTTAAACTGATTATAAGGATCGGAAAACGCAACCTGTTTTTGGCGTTCTTCAGTAATGCAGATACCATCAGCAATTATATCAACCTTACCTGACGCAAGAGCCGCGATTAGCGAAGCAAATTCCATTGTGATAATTTTCATCTTATAACCTTCACTTCTCGCGAATGATTTAAGCATCTCAATATCGAAGCCGACATATTCATCATTAACGATAGCGACATTGGGTAAATCGCCGACTGAAACACCAAGTGTAATCTTTGGCGCATTTTCGTCGAATTCGATAACGGGCATCACGGCTTCTTCGGGATCTTCAATAAACCAGCGTTTTATCATTGCGTCATAAGTTCCGTCTGCTTTTGCTTTCTTTAAGTACCCGTTGAATTTTTCCCTCAACTCCGGATAATTTTTATTGAATCCGTAAGCGACCGGTAATGACAAAGCCTCTTCTGTAAGTATTCCTATGTCAGGGTTGGATTTTAGCTGAACTTTTGCTGAGGCCAGATCAACAAATGCGACATCTATTTTATTTGTCTTTAGTGAAAGAATAATATCCGCCGGTCCATTATATCTTTTTATTATCGCCTGCGGAAATTTGTTTTCAACAAAGGCGTCGTGGATTGTACCTGCGTAAACGCCGATTGTTTTATCGGAAACATCATCAAGCGTTCTTAGTTTTCCTTGCGGTGTTTTGGCTATATTTTTTTTCAAAACAAAAATGCTGGCTCCAAGTCGCATGTATTCGTCGGAGAAATCAATTTGTTTTTGTCGCTCTTCGGTAATCATTAAAGTGCTGGCTATCATATCTATTTTTTTCGTGGAAACCGCGGCTATCAAACTTCCGAATTCCATATCTACAAATTTTAATTCCTTATTAAGAAAGGCGGCAAATCTTTCCGTCAGCTCAATATCAAAGCCAATCATCCGACCGTCTTTAACAACAGTGAAAGGCAGTCCTTTGTCGCTTACGGTTCCAACAATAATGCTTCCGTCAGTTTTGGAATTTTTTATTTCGGGCATCGTGGTTTCGCCTTTTGCGATCCAACGGTTGCACATATCGTCAAATATTCCCTCATCAATAGTCTTTTTCAAAAACTGATTGAATTTTTCACGCAGCGCATCATTACTTTTATTAAATCCCATTGCTATCGGCACTGAAAATATTGTATCGCCCAAAATTTGTAAATCCTTATCAGCCCGAAGAATTTCCTGTAAAGTTTCAGTTGTATAAAATGCGCCGTCAACTTTCCCGGAACGAACCGCAAGAATTAATTCGGATGGACTTTTGTACTGAAGTATTGTGGCATTGGGCAGATTTTTCATCGCGTAAGTATCATGAACAGAGCCGAGTAAAACACCAATTCTTTTGTCTTTCAGATCATTGATGGATTTAAGTTTTGCAGCGGCGTTTTCGTTAACCGGATTTTCATCAGTTTTTTTTACGATTAATACCTGAGAGTTTTGAAAATACGATTCGGTGAAGTCAACTGATTTTTTCCTTTCTTCGGTAGCGGTCATGCCCGCGACAATCATATCAATTTTTCCGGATTGGAGAGAAGGAATAAGCGCTGCAAATTTCATATCTGCAAATTCAATAGGACGTCCAAGCATTGCACCAATTCTTAACGCCAATTCGCCATCATGCCCTGTAACATTTCGATTAGCATCTACAAAACAAAACGGTTCACGTGTAGCGCTTGTTCCAATTTTTAATACTTCGCCTTTTTCAGGGAGGACAATATTCACCTCTTCATAAGGAAGTAAATCTGTTTTAAGCCATCTGCGGCTCATATCCTTGAGTGTTCCGTCTTTACGTAACTCAGAAATAATTTTATTCAGATCAGAAAGTAGTTTATCATTTCCTTTACGAATTGCAATTGCTGTATTTTCATAATCAACCGGTTCTTGAAGAATCATCAGATCGGGATTATGTTTGCATACATTTGTTGCAGCGGGAAATCCTGTAATAACTGCATCAAGCTGGTTGGATTTAAGCGCGGCGACAGCGTCCATAATGTCGTCAAAACTTTTTACAGTAGATTCAGGAAATCTTTTTTTCGCAAGTTCTTCGCCCGTTGTGCCTGTCATCGCGCCGATTGAAACATCCTTAACATCTCCAAGAGTTCTGATTTGTTTTTTCGTTTCATCGCAACCGATGACAATAAATAAAGCTATTAAGTATAGAGCAACAATGGCAGTAATTTTTTTCATATTATTTCCCGTTACTCCTTAACTATCGCAGCGATACCGCCGGTGTAATATGGAACTGAGAAAAGAACACTTTTTGCACGTTCTTCCGTGATTGTAATACATGCACCAATCATATCCACTTTTTGCGAAATCAGTGCGGGAATCATAGCGCCGAAATCCATATTAAGAATTTCGAGTTTCTTGTTAAGCTTCTTCGCCAC
This sequence comes from uncultured Melioribacteraceae bacterium, assembly GCA_964516545.1. Taxonomy (GTDB): domain Bacteria; phylum Bacteroidota; class Ignavibacteria; order Ignavibacteriales; family Melioribacteraceae; genus JAHISV01. The sequence continues at coordinate 3,472 of CAZEXO010000135.1, read as the reverse complement.
CAATGAAGCAATTTCAATATCCATTCCTACAATTTGTTGCGAACCGTCAATGAATGAAAACGGTTCGGTGATTGCCGAAGTGCCGAACTTCAAAACACCTTCTGTTCCGGTAATAATTTCAGGCATGGGCTGCGGAGCTCCCAGCTTCGGCAGCCAGCGATTTAATAATATTTTATATTCACCGGATGATTTGAGTTTATTAACTACTTCATCTATCACTTCTTTAAGATTATCATCTTCAAGCCGAACGGCAAAACCATAATTATCGACCGTAATCATTTCATCAAGAACCAATAAACCGGGATTTTTGGCGGCAATATTTTTCAAAATCGGTTCATCATAAGCCGCTGCATCAGCTTTACCTCCTTTAACAGCCATACATGCATCAAGCACGCTATTGAAGTATTTGAATTGTGCGTCGGGAATTTTTGAAAGAACCAGCGCATCGGCAACAGTGCCGGTCGGTACCGCGAATTCTTTTCCCGAAAGCTGCGAAAGTGTTGTGATTTTTTCTCTTTGATGGCAGCCGGTCATCAATATCGTGATTGATATTAGCAGCCCGGCAAGTAATAATTCAGAAGTCCGTATTAACAATTTAATTCTCCGTTTTTTATTCACCTAACTGTACTCAATATAAGCATTCTGACTTAAAATCGATATTTGCTAATTAAAAAAATGTAACGAAAATCTTCAAACAGAATTATTCGGTTCTATAAATCTCTCTTGTTTTGGGTGCTTATTTTTGAATATGAAGACGTTTGGCAAATTGAAAAATAATTTTTACTAAGGTAAGTGTTCTAATGTGTGTCCACATTAGTCTGTACCATCAGGTTCACTCTTTAAGATATAGAAGTAGAACATCCTGCAATTTCCATTGAAGAAAACTATAATAAAAAAACCCGACTACTCATGCAATCGGGTTTCTCAATATTCTCGTGGAGAGTCAGGGATTCCTCCGCAGGAGTCCCTCTCGTATATCTTTTGGACTTTCGGGAGAACCCCGGAAGAAAATTCTTATTTTTTTGCAAAAAAAATCCTCACTTGTGTGAGGACTAATTGCGGAGAGTCAGGGATTCGAACCCCGGAAGGACTTACATCCTTAACGGTTTTCAAGACCGCCGCATTCAACCACTCTGCCAACTCTCCGGGTTCAATTCTTCAAAATTAAGAGTCAAAAGCTATTACTTAATGTCCAAAAAATCCAGAAAAAAATTAGAAGTGAAGATTCTTGTGAAAATTCAATAAATTTGATACCTGCAAAACAAGGGAATCATTAATGTCAATAAAATCCGATGCTAACAAAAAAATCCATTCAATAATCAACTCGCTTGCGAGAGCCGATTATAAAACTGATCAAATTATTGAGAAACAATTCCACTATGAAACCACCATTCACTCAAATGGTGATAAAGCAAAATTATTGGTTTATTTTGGTAAAAAAGGTGTAAAAGTTGTACTCCAGGGAAACACAGAATCAAAGTTTTACCACTCAGTGAACAGCCTAGTCACCGGTGAACCTCTTTTGGAATTTAAGAATCCTGAACCTGATGAGCCTGACAATTATATCGGAACTGATGAATCAGGTAAAGGTGATTATTTCGGTCCTCTGGTTATTGCCGCTGTTTATATAACGAAAGAACAAAGGGCTAAACTTCTTCAATTTGATGTAAGAGATAGTAAAGAACTTTCGGACACACAAATAAATGTGATCGCTCCCAAGATTCTGAAAGTTATTGGCGATAATTATGAATTACTTATCCTCGAACCTGAAGAGTATAATTCACTTTATGAAAAATTTAAAAATCTCAATAAATTATTAAATTGGGCTCATTCCAGAGTGATAACAAAATTATATGAAAAAACAGGATGTACAAATATTATCGTTGACAAATTCAGCAAAACGGAATTGAATGTCGAATCCGATAAGAACTATCAGGAACTGAAAATAATTCAGACAGTCAAAGCCGAACGATTTACGGCTGTTGCAGCCGCGTCAATTCTTGCCCGAAATAGTTTCAACAAATGGTTTGAGCAGAAAGAAAAACAGGGATTTAATCTTTTGAAAGGTGCAGCACAGGAAGTTGAGGAAACAGCAAAACGAATCCTGAAAAATGAAGGAGAAGAATTTTTAGCAAACCTTGTGAAACTTCATTTCAAAACGACAAAAAAAATTAACAACTTTTAAAAATTTTTCCGCTGTTATTTACTATATTTGGGGCTAATTTTATCAGCTTTTAGGAGAACTATGGTTATGCCACGAAAATCGACGCGAGTCAGACGGATAGGGATATTGACCGGCGGGGGTGATTGCCCCGGATTAAACGCGGTCATAAGAGGGGTAGCTAAACCAGCACATGATTTGGGGTTGTCCGTTCTCGGGATTGTGGACGGATTTGAAGGCCTTGTTGAAGGTAAAGCAATTGAGCTTTACAACAAGGATGTTTCAGGAATCCTTGGTCAGGGTGGAACAATTTTAGGCTCATCCAACAAAGGTGACCCTTACCACTGGCCTGAAGAAGTTAATAAAAAAATCGAAATAGTCGATCGCTCATCCGATGCGATTAAAAATTATGAAGGTTGGAATCTTGACGCATTAATTGCAATCGGCGGTGACGGAACGATGCATATTTCGAGAAAATTAAGTGAATTAGGTATGAATATTATCGGTGTTCCAAAAACTATCGATAATGATTTGGAAGCCACGGATCTTACATTCGGACATGATTCCGCCGTCTATGTTGTATCTGAAGCACTTGACCGGCTTCACACAACAGCGTCATCACACCACAGAGTTATGGTTGTTGAAGTTATGGGACGTTATGCCGGTTGGATTGCTCTTAACGGTGGGCTCGCCGGTGGCGCTGATATCATTTTATTACCCGAACTTCCCTTCAGCTGGGAAGTTGTTTACGACAAAGTGGTTGAACGTAATATGATGGGTAAAAGATTTAGTATTGTATGCGTATCTGAAGGCGCCAGACCTAAAGACGGAAAAATGGTTACAAAAGCGCCCGACATTAAAAGAACAGATCCGGTTCAGCTTGGAGGAATTGGCGAATTTGTTGCGAAAAAAATTGAAGAAAATACCGGATTAGAAACAAGATACGTCGTGCTGGGTCACTTGCAAAGAGGTGGAAGTCCTACACCTTACGACAGAATTCTTTCAACTAAATATGGCGTAATGGCAGCGCAATTAGCTGTTAAGAAACAGTTTGATCATATGGCTGCTTTGCATGGAAGAGATATTGTCAGTATTCCAATTGCCGAAGCAATTTCACGTCAGAAACTTGTTAAACCAAAAGATCAGGCAGTTCTAGCCGCTCATGCTGTTGGTGTAAGTTTCGGAACGGAAAAATTGTAAAAGTGACTTGACTTATTAGGCAAATAGATATAGATTTTGGTCTCATTTTTTTGAACTGTTTTTAATGTATTGATAGATTTCAGGGGTTGTAGTTCAGTTGGTTAGAACGCC
>CAZEXO010000134.1:0-10367 GCA_964516545.1 uncultured Melioribacteraceae bacterium | reverse complement strand
AGGCCGCCAGCGCAAAACCGCATGAACGATGCCGAATGGTTGAATGGTTAGATAGTTTATGGCAATCATACTGATGCGCAAGGAGGATTAATTTATTATATTACTTCAGTAAAAGGGACGAGGAATAATTCCGGGGGAATTAACTCAATGGGTAAATACAGTTTTTGAGTTTAGTGACTTCTCAGTTGTTCTCTGCGGTTTTTCTTCTAAACTACTGAAGGCACAAAGAAGTCACAGAGAACACAAAGGGAAAATAAAAATTGATGCATGGGGTTTATACTCAGGTAGTTGTTTATAAATAGCATTTCAGTTTCACAAAATGGAATTGGGAATGTATTCAAATTAACAAGGATCATAAATGGATCATACTCACATCGTTACATCGGGAGATCTATCACGGTATGCAGATACGCGAGAAAGTGAAGGAGTAATCCCTGAACTCATCAACTTACTTATTCGTCAGTCTGTACCGGATGCTTCTGTTCGCCGAATTCTTTATTGTGATGCTGTGAACCAGCCAGGATTAGACGGTATTGTAGAAAGTGAAAAAAGTTTTTCTCAGTTTGTACCTGATGGAAAATCCTATTGGGAAATCGGTACTGGAAGAAATCCGCAGGAAAAGGCTAGCGAAGATTTTCTAAAGCGTACCAAAAAATTAAGTAATAAAGATAGAACAGAGTCCTCTTTCATTTTTATCACACCTCGCTCAGCCGGAGCTAATGGATGGGAGGAGCCAGAACAAACTGCATGGATAAAGAGACGCCAAAAACGAGGATGGAAGAAAATCAGTATAATTGATGGTGTAAAACTCGCCGACTGGTTAAGAGAGTTTCCTGCACTCGGTCGCTGGATGGCTACAAAAGTGGGTATTACGCCAAGTCTTGGAGGTATAATTACACCTCAAGAACATTGGAACCTAATCCTCTCTCAAAGAGAACAAGGAGATCCGTCATTACCACCCGCGCTTTTTACTATTTCAAGGACCAATGCATGTGAGGCTCTAGAAGTTGTATTTGAGGGTAAAACAAAACAACTTTTGCTTTTTGCGGAGAGCGAGCAAGACGTTGAAGATTTTGTTGCTGCTTATCTATTAACACTCGAAGAAGCCAAAGCACAGGAATACGCTAACCGGTGTTTATTTATAAATGATGAGAATGCGTGGAGAGCAGTTTCTGAACTGCGACAATCACATATCTTGGTTGCAAGTTCAAGATTAGGTTTGGATTCAGAGCGACAAGAATTGATAGCTGTAGCTACTGGACGGGGTCATGGAGTTATCATACCACTATGTGGTGCTTTTTCAGGCGACAATCCAGAGATAATAAAGCTTCGTAGCCCATCACAATCTCAAATAGAGGGAGTTCTTAAGGAAGCAAAATTCTCAGAAATTCGCGCCAGAGAACTTGCTGGTATTGGAGATGGAAGATTATCTGCGCTCCGGCGTCATCTTCTTGGATTGGGATCTGTTCCACCCTATGCATCATGGAACACAGCTCGGGAATTAGCACAAGCTTGTCTCTTTGGTAAATGGAATGCAGAGAATCATGCGGATACAAAAGCAATGGAGGGATTGCTGGGAAAAAGTTATGGGGAGTGGATCGAGATTCTCAGAGGTGAGGCACTACGCTCGGACTCTCCCCTTATTCAGTCAGATGAAAAGTGGAGATTTGTCGCTCGCGGTGAAGCATGGTGCGCTTTGGGCAACCGGATAACTAATAATGATCTAAATCGATTTAAAGATTTGGCAGAATTAGTTCTCGGAGAATTTGATCCAAAGTTTGACTTACCTAAGGAAGAAAGGTTTGCGGCAAGTATCCACGGAAAAAAATTAAAGTATTCAGAACAATTGAGGAAAGGCTTGATTGAAAGCCTCGCTTTAATGGGTAGTCGACCTCAAGTGCTTAGTAGTTGTTCAATTGGCAAAGCAGAAGTAACGGCAATTCTTGTTGTTCGTTCATTGTTAAACAAAGCTGGATGGGAACGTTGGGCGAGCCTGAATTCCCATTTACCGTTACTTGCAGAAGCGGCTCCTGATGAGTTCCTTGATGCAGTTGAATCAGTACTTATTGACCTCTCATCATCTCCATTTATTGAGATTTTTGCACAGGAAGGAAGTGGAGGAATTGGAGGTTGGAATTATATGAGTGGCTTACTTTGGGCTCTTGAGGGACTTGCGTGGAATCCAGATTACCTTTCAAGAGTATCCCTTATCCTAGCCGACATTGCATCCATTGACCCTGGAGGTAATTGGGCAAATCGTCCTGCTAATTCTCTAATAAATATATTTATTCCGTGGCATGTCCAGACTATTGCTCCATTTGACAAAAGAAAAGCTGCAATCGAATCAGTGCTGAAAGAACAACCCCAAATTGGCTGGTCGCTTCTAATTTCTCTACTACCTAATAGTCATGGTATGACAATGGGTTCATATCGTCCGGTTTGGCGCGAATTTATACCAAGAGATTGGAGCGGAAAAATACTCCAAATCGACTACTGGGGACAAATTACTGTATTCATAGAGCTTGCCGTTAATCTAGCAAAAAAGGATATCGAAAAACTTTTTGAACTTATTGTACGCCTGCCAGATTTGCCAAAATCCGCTCATATATCTATTCTTAATCACCTCTCCTCAGAGGAAATAGTCAAATTACCTGAATCCGAACGCCTCCGAATCTGGGAAAACTTAAATAAAATTGTACGTCATCACAGAAAGTTTTCAGACGCTAAATGGGCATTACCCGAGGAGGCTATCCTCAATATAGAGGAGACTGCAATACATTTATCACCGTCATCTCCTGAATTCAAGTACCAATATCTTTTTAGTGACAATGATTTTGATTTAATTGATGAGAAGGAGAACTACGAAGAACAAGAAAAACTTCTCAATAAAAGACGTCAAGCTGCGGCTGCTGAAATTTTTGGTGATGGGGGCATAGATAAATGCTTATCATTTGCAAAAAAAGTAACTGTACCTTTTAAAGTCGGTTACGCATTAGGTACGATTGTATCAAATGAGGGTGAATCGGATTTGTTGCCTGTATTGCTAGAGACAAATGATGAAACAAATGCACGTGTTATTGCTGGATTCGTTGCCGCTAGATTTTTTCATCTCAAATTAGAATGGATTGATGAGGTATTAAAAAGGGATTGGACCCCTGAACACCGAGCCAAGTTCTTAACTCTACTTCCTTTCAATGAGGATATTTGGCAAAGAGTTTCAACCAATTTGGGAGATACTCATGAGAGTTTATATTGGAAAAACGCTCAAGTTAATCCCTATGGACGAGACCGTGATTTAAACTATGCAATTGAAAAGCTTATCACATATGGACGTGAAGGGGCTGCTGTAATGTGCACAGCTAGAATGACCCACAACAAAGAAAGTTTCAATGAATCACTTGCAACACGTGCTCTTATTGCCGTACTTGATAATGCAGGCGGAATAAATGAGCTCAACAATTACCATACCGTTGAATTAATCATACGCCTTCAGAAATCAGCAACTGTTGATCAGGATGCTTTATTTCGCATTGAATGGAACTTTCTTCCATGGCTTGATCGATTCTCGTCTGGATCGCCTATCACTCTCGAAAAACGACTTGCTTCTGACCCTGCTTTTTTTGTAGAAGTATTGTCACTTGTCTTTCGATCAAAAAAAGAAAAGAATCATGGCAATGAAGTGTTCGATGAACAACGGCAACATCTTGCTCAAAACGCTTATAAGCTTTTAAGCAATTGGAAACGATGTCCTGGTGTACAAGAAGATGGAACGCTCAATGTTGAAGCATTCAACGAGTGGATTAACGAAACGCGTCGGATTACTGAAGAAACAGGCTATGCGGAAGTCGCTCAAATTCAAATCGGACATGTTTTAACCTATGCCCCAGAAGATCCTGGTGGGCTATGGAAACATGAAGCTGTAGCAAAAGTCTTAGATTATCGAGATACTGGACAAATGCGCTCCGGGTTCACAACTGAACTCTACAATAAACGTGGTGTTCACGGATTCTCACATGGTCAGGAGGAGCGAAAACTTGCTCAGCAAAATAGAGAAAAAGCGGAAGCACTAGATGCAAAAGGATTTACTAGGTTCGCAACAGCAATGCGTGAGTATGCTGAACAATACAATAGACAGGCTGATAAAGAAGAAAAGATGAATCCTTTCGAGGAATAATGGCTAGAAGAATTTTTATTTAATCTGTAATTGTCGAGCTTATTAGGTATTGATTTGTTTTTTCAATATGTACTCCTCACTCGTAAAATGTATCACTAATCCCGACTTATGTATATGTTCCGTAAGGTTACTCAGTTTATATTGGGTAGGAAAATTTCCGAAAGTATTGCACTGTTTTATTTATAAAAATGTTTGATAACAAAAAAGGAAAAGAAGATGAAAGATTTCACCTACTACAATCCAACCAGAATAGAATTCGGAAGAGGCAAAGAAAAAAATATCGGGAAATATATTAAGGAATACGGGTTATCAAAAGTGTTGATTGTTTATGGTTCGGAGCGTATTAAAAAAAGCGGTTTGTTCGAGACGGTTATAAAATCGCTCAGCGGCGAAGGCATCAGTTATGAAGAACTCGGCGGTGTAGTAAGCAACCCGGTTATGAGCAAAGTATATGAAGGTATAGAGCTGGCAAAATCCACCGGAGTTGAAGCAGTGCTCGCGGTGGGAGGAGGATCAGTTCTGGATTCCGCAAAAGCCATTGCAGCGGGCGCAAAATACGAAGGCGACGTTTGGGATTTTTTCACCTATAAAGCCGTGCCAACCAAAGCCTTAAAAATATTCGATATTATGACACTTGCCGCCACCGGAAGTGAAATGAACAATTACGCAGTGGTAACCAAAGAAGAGACTAAAGAAAAGTTCAGTTTCGGCGGACCTGCTACCTTCCCGACAGTTTCCGTCATTAACCCCGAACTTCAGGCAACTGTTACAAAAGAATACTTGGCTTATTCAGCGGCTGATATTTTTGCACATAGCCTGGATTTGTATTTTTCGGTTTCATATATGCCTGAGTATATCGCAGGTTATATTGAGAATATTCTGAAGACCGTCATAAGAACCACTGAAATTCTTCTTGAAGAACCGGATAATTATGAAGCGAGAGGCGAATTTGCCTGGGCGGCTACACAGGCTTTAAACTTTACAACTTTTTGCGGTGTTGAAAACAACCGGTTTGATACTCACTTTATCGAGCACACCTTATCCGCGGAATATAATATCGCGCATGGAGCCGGGTTATCAATAATTGTTCCCGCCTGGATGAAATGGCAAAAGAATCAGCTTCCTGAAAGATTTGAAAGGTTCGCGAAAAATATTTTTAATTCTGAAAATGCGGACGCGGGGATTAGTGCTCTTGTTCAATGGTATAAAAAAATCGGAACGCCTGTAACACTTTCGGAAGGCAACATTCCTGAAGAGGATATCCCGATGTTAACGGAAAAATTATCTGATGTTGCCATAAAATGGCGTGCAGAAAAATTGTATACTACAGATATGATTACCACTATTCTGAAAAATGCCTGTTGATAAATTAATTTGATGATCTCCTTACCAGACGGAGAGTTACATAGTTGTGAGATCGAAGATCAAATGCAACAGATATAATTTTTACTGATTTTAAGAAATGTTTAGGCTAAATTATATTTCAGTTGATATGCATTTCCGGAATCGTTGTAAATCTTTTTAATCATAGTGAGTCCGTATTTTCTTCTCAGAACAAAGAGGCATTGTTACGATTATCCTTCGATAAACGAGATTTCGTAAACATCATTCTCACTTCTCCGAATATTGATAAAAGAATTAGTAGACTATATAAATTCTGCTCCCCCGCTAAATGCTGATTCACGTACTCAATTTTATAATTATTTAATGGAGAGTGAAAATGAGAATCCACATCATCGCAAACAAAAACTGGGAGGTTGAACCTCTCATCAATGCATTTCTCACGAGGAAGATTTATCAGAACATCGGATTACCTGAAAATATTAATTTTCCTACAAGAGAAAAACCTCTGTTGATGAGTCCCAGGGTTGAGTTCTTAACCGGTAATGGACAAAGCGTTAAAATATCATGCGTTCAGGATTATATTAATATTTCAGCTAAGGAGAAGAGTTCCGAGTATAAGTTCAATGAAGCGCTGCCCATACTTTTCGCGGGTGAAAATTCCGACCTGATAATCTGTTTCGGAACAGCCGGTTATCCTCAGGATATTGCTATTAATGGTTCTGTAATGATGGGGCATTTGTTTTTTATTCATTATGGAAGAACTGATAATCCTGAAAGTAAATTAGTATTACCGGAAGCCCAGGAAGTAATCGGCAATATTAATGATAATATAAAATCACTTTATAATGTTGTGTCACCTGATAAAAATAAAATTCCCATAACAGCATACATGCAAGCAATCCCTGAAAATCCAAGAACAAAACCTACTATTGTCGCAACTTCTACAAACGTGGCGATTTCGGTAATCAACATCACCGATTACGATGAATATATCTGGGCTGACCGGGAAGGACTTGAAGAATTCACTTCAAAAGATAAAAAAAGGAGAGCCGCTTCCATCGAGACAACTCATGGGCTTATCGGCGTTCATGCCCTGCGAAAACATATTCCCTGTATGTGGGTCTCGGCAATAACCGACAGAGAAGGATTTTTTGATATGGAAGTTCATCCTATGCAGAATTATTTTTGCTCTTATAACGGCGGATTGGCATTAGCGAAAATGATTGATTTGATTTAGAAAATTTATTCTGATATTACTAATAATTCAGCCGGGAAATTTAAAGGGAATGGGTTCGGGGAGAAAACTGATTCTCAGGTAATCAGCCGAATAATATTACCTGAAAAGCAAGTAGAGTAACCATTCCCTTTTAATAAAAACGGGAGAGGACAATTGCCTCTCCGTAATGGACTCTCAGTAATGTTATTTATTAAAAGGAGAAAACAAGTGAGCGTCAAAAAAAACAGTAATTTATTTCTAAGCGTAAATTTTATCCCCCGGGTAAAATCTATCGCAGAAGAAGCATTTTTCTGCTTTCCTTAAATTCGCCTACTCTCATCACGCAATAATAAACACCGCTTGAAAGTCCCTCAGCCCTGAACTCAACTTCATGAATCCCAGGATTTTTGTATTCATTAACCAGCTCGGTTATTTTTTCGCCGGTCAGGTTATAGACTGATATTTTAGTGAGAGGCGCGGAATCAAGTCCCGCGTTTATCTCATATTTAATTTTTGTAGAAGGATTAAATGGATTCGGATAATTCTGGAGTAATCGAAAATCATAAATCATCCCCTGTCCTTCTTTTATTGAAGAAGCTGTTTCATCGTGTTCAAGTTTTTCCGAAACGCGTGGCAGCATAAACTGTTCTATCCGGCTTCTCAGTTTATTTCCGTGACCGCCGTCGAATGCCACAAGCTGATGAGGAATGTTTTCATCGGTCAACAATTGTGAAGTATATTCCGAACCTCTGCAAATCCACTGATACTCATCACTCCTTCCGTATTCAATAGTGAAATCAATAAACGAAAGAAAATTTTCTTTATATGTCTGAATTTTTTCCTCAAATCCGCCGTAACCATTTTCATAATTTTTTACCAGTGATGAGTCACATATCAATTCATTGTTTTCGAGTCTGTAGGGATATTTCGTATAATGCGGATAAGCTTCCGGGTCAGGAGAAAATGCAGCGCCGTAACCGAAGAGAAAATTAGTGTACCAATCGCCGGCATTTCTTCTGGCGAGCTGATAACTGCTGAACGCAGCTATGGCGGCAGATTTTTCCATCCGGCTCCATTCATCAAGTTTATTCAGGTAATTACGAATGGTAGTTTCATTCGAAAACATTCCCTGATCTTTTAATCCATTTTCATCATATAAACCCGGACTCATGGAATAAATTATTCCGAAAACATCAGAGTGTTTCATGCCGATATTTATCGCGCCGAATCCACCCATGGAATGACCGCATAAAGCCCGCGCTTCCCTTTTAGGAATTGTCCGGTAATTATTATCGATGTAGGATACAACATCCTCAGCTACCCACTGGCACCAGTTACCTGACGCGGGAGAATCTTCATAAAAACTTCCGTCCATAAGATTCATTCCGTCAAGAAGCACAAAAATCATTTCTTTAACAGCCCCGGAATTAATTAAAGTATTCATGGAAGTGCCTAACCTGAATCCCTGAAACACACCATTTAAAAAGTTAACCCGCCTGTCGCTGTGACCGATGAGAAAATACACCACGGGATATTTTTTTTCGGAATTTGAATACGAAGGAGGAAGATAGATATTGATTTCACGCGTCGACAGGTTTTCATATAAATTATTGGTCAGCGCGGGAGATTCTATATTCACGGTTAAAACTGTTCCGGCCGGTGTCTGACTTTTCGACTGGACAACAAATAACAAGATAAGAAATACATATAAACACACATGTTTCATTTTTACCTCAGGTTGATTTGAAGAATTGAATGCTGCGAAAATGTGTATTTATGAGTCTTAAATCGTTTCGGTTGATAAGGTCGGACGTCCTGACACGATCATCAGGACATATTCGTTATTTTTTAGCGGATATTTTTTTACGAAATGCAGTAGGTGTTTCTCCGGTAATTTTTTTAAATGAATCATTAAAAACTGATTTAGAGTTGAACCCGCATTCGAAGGCGATTTCAAGAATTGTTTTCGTATTATTAGAATCCTTACTGAATAATTTCTTACATTCTTCAACACGGTATGAATTAATAAAATCATAAAAATTCTTACCGAATTCTGAATTTATAACCTGTGAAACAATGTGAGTCTGAACTTTCATTTTTTCAGCGAGGTCACTAAGCGAAAGTGTATTTGAAAGATACATTTTTTCCTCGTTCATGAGTCTTAAGAGCCTGGTTAAGTACTCCTCACGTTCGCTATCGCTAAGAAGAGTTTTTTCATACTTCTTCTTGACCGGCAGAATTTTGTTTTGGAATATTTCGGGTTTTCGCAGAGCGAAAATTACAATTACGTTGGCAAATAGAAATATTCCCAGGATAGTTATGAAAAAAACTACCTCTCTTTGTTCCCGGTTGAGACCAAGAAAAATATTAGCAATGTTCATTACCCAGATAAAAATAAAACCGCCGACAAGCATTTTCAGCCATTTAAGAAGACTGAGATGAGCCTGTGAAAAATTTCCCGTGAGATAGTTTTTATATTCTGAGAGCAATTTAAGACTCAACAACGAATAAATAACAAAATGAGAATAAACTAATATTTCAGCTAACCTGAAAAATGAATAGACACTTATGATCGAAAAAATATTGCCGGATTGCCCCGGAAGTAATAATTGAATTAAGAAATTAATATTGTTCCCTGAAAGCAATAATATAAATGGCAGAAAATTCAGCAGGAAATATTTATCGTATTTGATTTCATTAAACGTGGATTTTTTTACATAAAAATATAATAACGGACCGAGAAGCAAATCAAAGGAAAGACTGTTCAGAGTGAAATATCCAAATACAACACCGGTTGCCGACATCTTCCCTGCAATTTCAAAACTGAAACAGAATGCTTTAGCAAGCAGAAAAAATGAAAGGAATCGGTTGGACTGATTATTCCCCTCTTTTGATAAAAGCAAAATTACACCGGTTATGGTGAATTGAAGTATGGAAAAAATTAATAAAATAATGTCCGGAGAAAGTAACATCACACCTGGTTAAATTTCTGGAAAACAATGTGACAAAGTTCTGATATAAAGAGGAAAAATTCAAATTAGCATGAAGAATATCGCATTACTGAAAAATACACGAGTCGAAATTATGTAACAACCATTCTGCAAGGATTGACAATTATTTGTTGCGAATGCAGAATTATTCTTGATCACAAGCATCGCAATTACCGCAGGGTTTTTCACCGGGGAAACCGAAGTAGTCGGAAATGTAAACACGCCTACATTCAGTGGTTCGAAAATAATTTACGACGGAGAGTAGTTTTTTGTTATCGCTCATTAATTTATCGGACAGATGTTTATCATCTTCAAGTTCATGCGGTAACTCTCCGACGAGTTCAAAGTTGCCTTCTTCAAGAGTCCCTTCACTTACACCGTAACGATCAAGCATAGACAACACCGTCTCAACACGGAAATCACTTTTATCTTTGTGGCTCATCTTCTCGCGGATGTAATCAACACCCATTGATTTAACGGCATCGAGATCAGTTTTTAAAATTGTGTATACCTGCGAATAATAATCAGCATTGGGATTTGCCCATTTAATAAAACTCATTTGCGTGTATAAATCTTCCTGGTTGTATAACATCATACAAAGTGAGTCTTTGCCGTCGCGTCCCGCACGTCCGATTTCCTGATA
>CAZEXO010000133.1:0-10410 GCA_964516545.1 uncultured Melioribacteraceae bacterium | reverse complement strand
GCCAAGGTTGATGTCGCGGGTTCGAGTCCCGTTTCCCGCTCAGCGATAAAATCCACTTCGAGTGGATTTTATTTTATCTGTGGTTCTTACTATATTTGTAACAAATTTTGGCGACGTGGCCAAGTGGCTAAGGCGAAGGTCTGCAAAACCTTTATTCATCGGTTCGAATCCGATCGTCGCCTCTAAAGGTCTGTAAATAATTTTTACAGACTTTTTTTTTATTTTAAATTATTAGCACAGTATGCTTGATTCTTCGAGATTTTAAGGTAGAACAATAACCTGGTGAATAACCAAGTCGGGTAATTGCCACGAAGGCGTTAAGACACCAAGAATAAAATTGATATTATTTCAGTATTCAATCGAGTCACTGAGCCTTTATGACATAGATTTTTGAATGCATACAAATCGTCGGTGTCAAAACTAATTTTTATTATTCTTCTCTTTTTGTTGCTTCAATGAGAATGTTATATCTTTTTTCAAGTCCCGGACTACTCGAAATCTTTACATCAACTTTTGGCTGACGAAGTTCATAATTTTCCGTGCCAAGCGTATCAATAACAAAACCTGTACTCTGACATTCCTGCAGAAATTTATTCAAAGCTGATGTTGCCGATTGCTTTCCTGAATACCTAATAGTTGCATTTGCCTGATAAACCCCCTCCGAGCCGGAGACAAACGTATAATCTTTGTCAGGAGTTTTGTAAAATGTCATTATCATTTCAGAATCGGTTTTATCTTGATATGTCGGTTTACCATAATTCTTAACCGCCTCGCTGATATTCTTGCCAATGAATTTCTGAATAAAAATTTCCTGCGCATCAAGAGTCAAGACACCGCAAAAAAAGAAAGTCAATATAATCTTAATTGATTTCATGACGTACCTCTGAGCAAAATAATAAAAAAAAGATGTGAGTTATTAATAATGTTGATAATTATGAAGTGTGAGATATTGTCCCGCATTTTTACCAAAACACCGGAAAATTTGTGCATATATTTTACGAGAAGAAAAAATATTTTGCAAAGAATATTTTGTCAATCATGTAACAAATAAATGGAAAAAAATCTAATCGAAAAAAGGAATGGTTGAGAATTAACTAAAGCAATATTCGTTCGCAATCTTTATGTAGAGTAAAACTCAAATTTGTGAAATTTCTTATTAAAACCATTTGCCGATACTAAGATAAAAATCAACATCTTTCGTATAATCTGAAGTTGAAATAAGAAACTCAATCGGTCCGATAATACTTTCATAGGAATACTTTATCCCGCCTCCGAAAATCATATCTTCGACCTGCCAGGTTTTTATTTCATCGTAATGAGTTGCCGCATTAAAAATGAAGGAGAGATGATTCCCCCGTCCTAATCTAATTCTCAGATCGGTTCTCCCGATGAATATTTTGTCTTTAACCGGGGTAACTCTCTTCACACCAATAAACGGAAGATGTTCATCGAGATAGCTATTATTTTCCGTTCCTCCGATAAAATTGCCTTTGAACAAATCAATATTTTTATCGAGAATCAACCGCCCCGCAGAAGAAAGAACAAAGTGAACATCTCCTCCCAGGCGGATTGCCTTTTTCTGCTTAAATAATACAGAAGCTGTTTTGGTGCTTTTTGAAACGTTTTCAAGTTTATCAGCAGACCAGACAAACTCCGCGTCAATCATTCCTCCACTGGTAGGATAATAAAGATTATCAAGGTTATCGGTTCTGAACCTACCGAACAAACTCAGAATCCGATTAGCATTTCTGTAATCATAAGGTTCCGACATTTCGGATTCCGTGTAGAATGTATGGAAAAAGAAAGACTCCGCCCTCACTCCCATACCCAAAAAGAAATTTCGTCCGAACTCCTCAAAAGTGTAAATATCTCCCCGAGTAAATCCGATTGTAGCGTTTCCAACTTCATTTTCATTTTCGAAAATATTCACTGAAGAGAGATATTTATATTGAAGGTCAACTCCGAGATTTAAAAAATCCTCCGGTAAAAACTGAAACGATGCTTTGAATTTAGGATTCGAAGACAAAATAGCATCCAGTGAAAGACGGGCTCCGCCGACAATATTATTTCTGAAAGTCAGATTAAGCAGTACCGCCGCATTATCCATGGTGTTGTAATTGAAACTTACATTCAACGAATTGGAATTTTTTTCCTGAACGATTACCTCAAAAACCTTTTCATCCGGGTAAATGCGATAGTAAGATTTATTAAATGAATTCGTACCAAAAAGTTTATTGATTGATGAATGCACTTCCTCAAGATTAATTTCATTTGGAAATTCCAAATCGATTTTATCGGCAATGTAATTAATTGTGGTTTCTTTGAATCCGCGAATGTTAAGATTTTTCAGGGTAAAAGTTGAATCCGAATGGTATTCACGGTTATGATATTTGAGAGGAATGTTTTTAGAATCAAGCAACGAAATTATGGTATCAACTTTAGCCATAGCCGAGTTATAT
This sequence comes from uncultured Melioribacteraceae bacterium, assembly GCA_964516545.1. Lineage (GTDB taxonomy): Bacteria > Bacteroidota > Ignavibacteria > Ignavibacteriales > Melioribacteraceae > JAHISV01. The sequence goes on along the minus strand of CAZEXO010000133.1, from coordinate 7,951 downwards.
CCGCGAATGAATAAAGTATCAACCGCGGTTTGTGAAAAACTCAGCGTACCGAATCCGCTTACATCCGGTTCGATAATAACATCACAAATTTCCCGGTTTTTCATATTCTTCTGATAGTCAAGCAATGTTGTCAGCTGACCGATAACATCAGTTAATTCTGCAATTTCTTCTTTCTTAAGCAAACCAGTGCCGATATTCACACCAATAACAATTTCAGCTCCAAGTTTCCGTGCAACATCAACAGGAAAATTATTAACAATTCCGCCATCAACAATTATATGATCATCCCTATCCTGAGGAACAAAAACTGTGGGAATTGTCATACTGCTCGCCATAGCTTCCGGTAAGAATCCTTTGTTGATAATTATTTCTTCACCGGTTGCAAGGTCAGTAGCAACACAAGCAAAGGGTATCGGTAATTGGTTGAAATCAAAAACCATGTGATAATTCATAGTCATATCACAGAAAAGATTAATAATATTTTGCCCCTGGATTAGTCCGGAAGGAATGATGGGTCCTCTTCCCGGTTCAATGGTAAAAGAAACGATGTAGCGGTCTTTATCATCTTTTTCATAAATGTTAACAAACTCTCTTGAAATCTGATCCGAAAGAAGAAAATTCCAATCCTGTTCCCTGGCAAATTCTTTCAACTGATCAGAATTATACCCAATCGAAAAAAATCCACCGATCACGCTTCCGATACTTGTACCAACAATCAGATCAACAGGTATTCCCTTTTCTTCAAGTACTTTTAATACTCCGATATGAGCAAAACCTCTCGCGCCTCCTCCTGATAAAACCAGAGCGACTTTTGGTCTTGGATTCTCATCACCTGGATATATACTCGGAGAAAAAATCAAGAGAAGAGTAAAAAAAAGAATCAGCCGTTTATTTTTTCTCACATATACCATATAATTGTTTTTACAAATATGGGTAATTACTAAGAGTTTTGCTTAAAGCTCAAAACCTGACGTAAATAAAGATAAAGTTCAGGTTAGCATATTATTGCTAAAATATCCTCAACTTTAGTTTAATACATCCGATAATGAAGTATGGATTTTTCGTAAACGGGGATAACCAGTTGTACAGATATCAAACCATAATAATATTTTTATGTGCATTCCTAATCGTACAAAACATTGCTCAAAGCAATGATTCATTGTCGGTTGAGAAACCTATTCAGGAAATCGAACAAATTGAGCCCCCCAAAAACCATTTGATCGATAGTCTGAAAAATCAAAAAAGTAAAATTGAAGAAGTTACAAAAGAACTGGAAAGTTCCAACCTGTTTAGAAACATTCTGATTGGTACTGTAATGGTTGGAATGGCGTTGATCATCTGGTTAGTATGGATTCATAATAAAAATCTCACTTTACGCAAACAACTCGAGATGAACTCCGTAAATAAACTATTCACCAACTTCCTTGACCAATCAATCGAAGCATTTATTGTGTTTGATAGTTTCGGACAAATTCTTCTCTGGAACAAAGCAAATGAAAACATGACCGGGGTAAAACAGGAAGAGGCACTTGGACAATACATCTGGGATATAGCTGCAAAAATTAAAATGCTGGCGCTGAATCAAGCAATAAACCAAGAACGAATTAAACAGGAAAATTTTTTCAAGGCAATGATGAGTGATCCTGGTTTCGAATCCAAACGTGAAGAATTGATGATTGAAAAATCCGCCAGTGAGATAAGAACTTTAATGGCAACGTACTTCCCCATTAAAATTTCTACTTCCACCTATTTTGGAATAGTGATGTGGGATATAACTGAACGGAAAGAATACGAAGGACAATTAATCATTGCCAAAGAACAGGCTGAATCTTCAGACAGATTAAAATCGGAATTCCTCGGGCAGATTTCACATGAGATAAGAACACCAGTAAATACAATAGTTAACCACGTTAGCCTTCTTACGAGTGAATTACATGCTTCGTGTTCCGAAGATGTGGTTCAGAGTATTAATAGTATAAATTCGGCAAGCGAAAGATTGATAAGAACAATCGACTTACTAATAAATATTTCAGCTATTCATACCGGTTCTTTTGAGATGAAACCGAAACATCTAAATCTTTATTCCGATGTTGCTTTACCCTGTTTTCAGGCTTATAAAACGGAAGCTGAACAGAAAGGACTTGCTTTTAATATCAATACAAATTGTGATGATGCAACTTTACTTGTGGATGAACATTCGATAAAACATATAATGAGTAATCTCGTGTCAAATGCTATCATTTTCACTGACTCGGGTTCAATTAATATTAATGTCGGAATGGATGATTTCAGACGGTTATATTTTGAGGTAACCGACACAGGCATTGGAATAAGTGAAGATTTTCTACCGAAAATTTATGAACCATTTGCTCAGGAAGAACAAGGCTATACAAGAAGATATGAGGGCAATGGATTAGGTTTAACTCTCGTCAAAGAATACTGTGAACTAAACGATGCTTCAGTGACAGTGAAAAGTAAAAAAGGAGTCGGAACTTCCTTCAAAGTCACGTTCAAAAAAGTCGACTTAAAATCAATTCTGTTATAATTCTTTTCCCAAAATTAAAAATTTCTCGGGGTGTTGATTTGTTTTTATCCTTATTTTTGAAATAAAAAAACCGACTATGATTTATTTGCTTGTTGTTTCTCTCATCTGGGCTTTCTCTTTTGGAATAATAAAAACTAATCTTACTAATCTTGATCCTAATTTCGTTTCATTTATCCGACTGTTTTTAGCATTGATTACTTTCTCCCCTTTTTTGAGAATTAAACGACTCAAGCGTAAAATTATTCTTCAGTTTATTTTGATTGGGTTGCTGCAATATGGCTTGATGTATCTCGCGTATATTTATTCGTTTCAATATCTACACTCTTATGAAATTGCTCTTTTCACAATATTTACTCCGCTCTATATTGCTCTGATTAATGATCTTCTCGACAGGAAATTTCATAAAACATTTTTTATTACTGCCATTCTTTCTATTTGCGGGGCGGCAATTATTGAATATACAAGTATCGTTTCTCCGAATTTCTTAAAAGGATTTCTGCTTGTTCAGATATCAAATATTAGTTTCGCGGCCGGACAATTATTTTACACTCGTCTTAAAAAGAAGATTAATGATGTAAGTCATCTTTCACTTTTCGGGCTTTTATATTTCGGAGCTGTTTTATTGACGGGAAGCATTTCCTTAGTTACAACTGATTTTTCCGGAATGGTAATAAACGCCGATCAAATTCTATCAATCATTTACCTGGGCGTAATTGCTTCGGGAGTTGCATTCTTTTTATGGAATATCGGGGCAACAAAAGTAAACGCAGGTACGCTGGCAATATTTAACAATCTTAAAATACCGCTGGCTATTGTTGTAGCATTGGTTATTTTCGGCGAGTCAGGCGATTTGGCAAGTTTGGTAATCGGCGGATTTATTATTGCAGTTTCATTATACATCAATGAAAAGTATCACTCAATTAAGTGATACTCTCATTATTTATTACAATGACACTTTCACAACTACTTTCAAAACTTCTTCCTGTTCTTCAATGGTTAATTTCGGCATATGTGCCTCGTGAGGGTATACAATCACAAATTCATTTTCATGAAGTTGAAGAAAATCCCCGTCACCTTCGAACCACTGGATATCTTTTTCAGAATCGTAATCGCTCATCGGATCAAGGTATTCAATATTTACAAATCCAAAATCCTCACTCCCTTTGGCAACGTACTGAATGTCGATATATTTCCTGTGGGCTTCCCATTTTCCATCATCAGGGAGAATTGTAGAATACTTCTGAACTAAAGCGAAAATATCATCCCCATCAATATCAATGCGTCCAGGTTCCATATCAGAGAAATCTGATTCCCGTAAAAACTTTAGTGCTTTCCCGATTTTTTCTCCGAGTCCGTAATATAATTCGGAATTTTGTATCTCATCAAATATCATTTCTGCCTCTGTTGTTATTGAATTGTACACAAATATAATGATTGACAAGCTGAAAAGAATACAATAAAATAGTGCCGGATAAATTTTTTATTCTTTTGACCGGTGAATATTTTTATTGATCAGATAAGAGAAATAATATGTCGGAATTAAGAGCTTTAGCAAAACGAACTGCAGCGATTGCACATATCAATCACCGTTATAATGACGGAAATTATGTTGATAATCATTTAGAGAGGGTGGCTTTGACCGCACATGGGATTGCCCAAAAAGAAAAAATTAATGATGATGAAATTCTGGATTTTTTATACGCGGTATCAATGCTTCATGATTATCTTGAAGATTGTTTTGATTATCACACGACAACAATAGAAAAGGAATTTCAAAAGTTAGCGAAACTTTTCAATACTCCACTAGCAAAAGCTGTTCTGATTTTAAGCAGGAACCATTACCAATCGGATGACGATTATCTAAGCAAAGTAAGTAAAAACCCTTTGACAAAAATTATCAAAGCAGCTGACAGAATTGCCAATATACTTTCACTACATGAAATTAAAATAAAGAGTAAAAGAGAAAAACTACGGATAAAATATTCCGAACAATTAAAATACTTTATCAACGAGTCGGATACCGCAATCAACAAAAAGTATTTTAAAAGTAAGTAACCATTTATCCGTTTGATGAACAAATTTGATTTCACGCATTAATAACATTTCCGTTGTTCCGATAAACAATAATTGAGACGAAATTTCCATAACACAACACGCTTCACAAAGGAACTTATCTATTGTTTTTCTCAGTTTTAAATAATAGATTCATTCCGAAAATGTTAGTATTGGGGGGCTTTCAGCCATCACTATTTAGCGAGGCGAACATGAAAGTGAAAGTCAGAATCAATACGGACGACGCTTTAATCTTATCGTTGCTTGTCGCAGGACTAACAATAACCTTTTTCGGTTTATACATTGCCGGACAAAAGGTTCTCCAATGGATAGCATCAGCATTATCCGGTCTTGACGTGAATTTTTAAGCGTGCTCAAAATTACTATCCGGAATTTATGTTTTCCTGCCAAAGGAACCTATTTGTATTTAATACATCTAAAATGCCAAATATGAGGATAGCATGAAATCTGAATTCAAAGTAAACGGTAATGACCTCCTAAATAAGATTGAAGAATTAATAAAAGAAGGAAATATTCGCCGCATAATTATAAAAAACAGCGAGGGGAAAACTTATATCGAGATACCCTTAACCATTGGAGTAATAGGTATAATAGCCGCGCCGGTTATGGCTGCTATTGGCGCACTTGCCGGATTAGTTGCCAATTTCACAATCGAAGTTATCAGAAAAGAAAGCGGTGAACCTGTTGATGCCGATTATTCGGAAATTAAAGAAAATGAATAGAACAGAATATTGTTTTATTATGTTAATACAGGTGTAATATTTTGATTGATTATATTAGTCGGAGGAACAAGAGATTCTTAGTCAACGAATTACATAATTCAAAAACGGAGGAATTATGTCACGACTTAACTTAGAAATTACCTTGTATCACACTCCTTATATTGAAAATCTATTGACTGAACTCCAGTCGATCATAGATCAAAAGAAGAAACTCTACCGGCAGGTAAAATCTGAAAATGAGTTTCATAAAAAACTATCATTCGAAGAACGGGAGTTTCTAAAACATCTCTCACTTGAGGAAGATCAAATCCTTCTCAAGCTTATTGAACTCAAGGGTTGGAATGTAAATACAGGTTACCTGACGAAAGGCAAAACCACTCCAGGATTAACCTGATTAGTCCGGAGGATTAACAATTACTTCACCCTGCTGACTCAGGTTTTCAAATAATTGTTCGGCTGTCACTATTCCGAAGACTGTAATATCCATTCCTGAACTTTTCATTATTTCGGCTATCCATGTATTGCATGTTCTAAGTAAATGATATGAACTTACAGCCTTAAAAAATTTTATACTTCCGCCATATCTTTCTGAAGTTAATTCAGTTGAATTATTCTCGTTCTTGAAGAACTCATTTTCTATTCCTTCACAGATCTTATTAAAATCTTCTATAGAGAGTTTTATTTTTATACAATAGTTACATCCATACAAAATTGAGTTGAAGTCGGCATGAAATCCCTGAACACGCAACACACTCGGTGTAGGAACAAGAATTGCTTTAGCGCCGAGAAACAAATCGAAGTTCGTTGTGTTCTGGTAAAATTCCTCATCACCCCATCCTATTTCAATAAATTCCATTTCAGTAAAATCCGCAACCGAGGGGATAACTTTTTTTATCTCATCTGACATTTCTAAAAGAATTCCCGTGTGCCAGTCTCTGTTTACAATATAAAACGTAACGGAATCTTTCTCCATTGGTTGTGAACTTACATCCATGAAAAGAAAAATCAATATCAAAATCATAATTAATTTTAGTCTCTTCATAAAAGCATTCCCATCCAGCTCTAAGTTAATCCCTTAATAGTATTTTTTCTATACTTTTTTTAGTGATGATATAGTTGTAATTTTCCGAATAAAAATACCTGTAAATTGGATAACCCCGAAGAATTTATAAGAAGATGTTTTGAGCTGGCAAAAAAAGGCGAAGGTAAAGTTGAGCCGAATCCTCTTGTTGGGTGCGTAATTACTAAACATGGGAAAATTATCGGTGAAGGCTGGCATAAAAATTTCGGAGGACCGCACGCTGAGGTTGAAGCAATTATAAATTCTACCGAAGATGTTCACGGAGCTACGCTGTATTGTAATCTGGAACCTTGCTGTCACACAAATAAAAAAACCCCGCCCTGCGTACCTTTGATAATCGAAAAGAAAATTTCCAGAGTGATAATTTCAAATATCGATCCCAATCCCGAAGTAAAAGGTGAAGGCGTCAGACAACTTCTTGCAGCCGGAATCGAAGTAGTTATAACTATTTTGGAAGATGAAGGGAAAAAATTGAACAGGAATTTTTTCAAGAAATTCAGCAGTCAGAACCAGAATTTCTCTCTCTAAGCTCCTTCCTGAATTTTTATGAATTGAGAAGATAAATCTCTATTTTTTGAATCATGTTTACAGGTATTATCGAAGAAATAGGAAAAATTTCCAGGGTGCGGTCGATTGCCGGAGGCAAAAGTCTGTTCGTTTCCTCAAAAGAAATTTTGGATGACGTGAAAATTGGCGATTCCATTGCTGTGAATGGAGTATGTCTCACAGTTACAAATATTAATGAAACCGGGTTTTGGGCTGATGCAGTTGGCGCAACTCTTGAAAAAACGACGCTTGCTTTCCTCAGTGAAAACACATTTGTTAATCTCGAACGTTCTGTTCGATTGATGGACAGGCTCGGAGGTCATCTGGTTCAGGGACATGTAAACGGAATAGGTTCGATTTCTAAAATCACAAAACCAGGAGAAAATTATTTTCTTGAAATTATTCTCCCGGACAAACTGCATAAATATGTGATAAATGAGGGTTCTATAGCTATTGACGGCATCAGTCTGACGGTTGCACAAATTGATAATTCCGGTATCATTCTTTCGATTATTCCCCACACATGGAACAACACAACTCTTAAAACCATCAGCATCGGCACTCGTGTTAATATTGAAACTGATGTAATAGCTAAGTATGTGGAAAATTTGTTAGGGAAACATTCCGAAGAAAAGGATGATAAATATTCAAACGATTGGTTTAAAAAAATGGGATACCTTAAATGAGAGAAAAGCAAGATAAATCAGGAGTGATGTTCGATGGCATTGAACAGGCGATTGAGGATATTAGAAACGGAAAAATGATAATTGTGGTTGATGATGCCGATCGTGAGAATGAAGGCGACATAATTATGGCTTCGGAAAAAGTTACACCAGAACATGTAAATTTTATAACCCGTGAAGCGCGCGGCATGTTGTGCGTTCCCATAACTGAAGAGAGAGCTAAAGTGTTAAAACTCGATTTCATGGTTGAACATAACACGGCAACCCATCAGACTCCTTTCACTGTTTCTGTTGATTACCT
>CAZEXO010000132.1:0-10525 GCA_964516545.1 uncultured Melioribacteraceae bacterium | reverse complement strand
AAGAATAATGATCAGATTTCTTACTGCAGGCGAATCACACGGAAAAGGACTAACAACCATTCTTGAAGGATTTCCCTCAAATCTTCACATCGAGAATGAATATATTAATTTCCACCTCGGTCGAAGACAAATGGGTTATGGACGCGGACTGAGAATGAAAATAGAAAAAGATAAAGCCGAAATACTTTCCGGTATCCGTTTCCAAAAAACATTAGGCTCCCCAATCAGTCTTTTTATAAAAAACAATGACTGGGAAAACTGGACTGACAAAATGTCGCCGGAGGTTAAGAATAAAAAAGTAGAGAAAATTACCATACCGCGTCCAGGACACGCCGATCTTGTCGGCGTTACAAAATATAATTTTGATGATATCCGAAATTCAATTGAAAGATCAAGCGCCCGTGAAACTGCGGCGCGTGTTGCCGCGTGTTCAATTGCCCGGAAATTCCTCGAAGAATTCGGCATCTATGTCGGAAGTTTCGTAGAAAGTATCGGAAATATTTTCCCGGAAAATAATTATGCTGAAAAATTATTTAATAATGATATTCCTAAAAATTTTAATGCCTGGGAGTTAGCGCTCAAAGCCGACAAAAGCCCTGTCAGAGTTTTTGAAAACGTTCATGAAGAGAATATTATAAAAAAAATTCAAAAGGCGAAAAAGCGCGGTGATACGCTTGGAGGAACTTTTTATGTTGTTGTTTCAGGTGTCCCTGTCGGTTTGGGCAGTTTTGTTCATTATGATACTAAACTAAGTTCCGATCTAACATATGCTGTCATGTCGATTAATGCCATGAAAGGTGTTGAAATCGGTACCGGTTTTCGATCAGCAAATCTTTTCGGTTCGGAATCGCATGATGAGATTATAAAAAAGAATGACTCGCTATCACGCAAAACTAACAGAGAGGGAGGAATTGAAGGAGGAGTCTCCACAGGTTTGCCTATTATCATTCGCGGCGCAATGAAACCGATTGCCACTTTAATGTCGCCGATCGGAACGGTCGATCTGGAATCGATGAAAAAAGTTGATGCCAGAAGGGAACGCAGCGATTTTGTAGCTGTTCCTGCCTGCGCCATTGTTGCTGAATCAATGGTTGCGTGGACTATCGCTGATCATTTCCTTCGCAAATTCGGCGGCGATTCCATGGAAGAGACAAACGATAATTATAACGCCTATCTGAAAAACTTTAACAAACGAGTAATGAAGAGTTTTCATAAAAAGTAAAAGGATACTCTTTTTGATAAGTGTTGAAAAATTCGTCTTCAATCTTTTCAGTGAAAATACATATGTGGTTTGGGATAACAATTCCGGAGAGGGGATGGTTATTGATCCGGGATGTTCAAATGAACATGAAGAAAATGTGATAAAAAATTTCATCCTCGGACAAAACATAAATTTGAAATACATTGTTAATACTCACGCTCATATTGATCATATCATCGGAAATTATTTTTTTAAGGAAAATTATCTCGTGGAATTCCTCGGAAGTGAAAAAGATAATTTTATTCTGGAAATGCTGGAAGACCTGGGCAATAAATATGGCATTCGTGTAAAGAGATCACCATTGCCCGATAAATACATCAAGGAAGATGAAATTATTAAACTTGGTGAAAGTGAGGTGAATTTTCTTTTCACACCAGGTCATTCACCAGGTGAATTTTGCTTATATATTCAGGAAGAAAATATTTGTTTTACGGGTGATGTACTTTTTCGTGAAAGTATTGGAAGAACAGATTTATGGGGCGGTGATTATGATACTCTGTTACAATCAATAAATGAAAAACTCTTTACGCTTCCTGATTCCACGAAAATATTGCCTGGTCATGGCGATGACAGTACAATCGGTTATGAAAAAAAACATAATCCTTTCCTTTAACAATTGTTTGTTTTCTTATTCTTCAATGAATATATTCAATGAGTACAATTCACGAATGATAAAATTGATGAAACCATTCGGACAATTATAAACAATTATGCGCGATAAATTATCAATTTACCTGACAATAATTACTCTTTATGTTCTGTTTGTTGAATTAATGATTCCGGATTATTTTTTCCTTCCGAAAATCTCCGTTCTCTACAATTCATTCATCGACATATACAAAACATACCCAATAAAATCAGGCTTTCTTGATACTTTTATATCGGTGACCGTATCCTCTCTTCTTGTTTACACAACATTTAAAATGCTTGGACCTCTGGTTTGTTATTTATATATAAATATTTCTGCCATCCGTTTAATAAATGTATTTTACAAATTTACTCCGGTCATATTTTTTATGGCAATATTTATTCTGATTTTCAATTTCAGCTACACGGCGGAAATAATATTTCTTTGTATAATTTTATCGTTTAGGTATGGCGGATTGATTTTTGATACGCTTGGCAACATTCCATCTGAACTCATTAACTCTTATAGAAGCATGTATAATGGAACGTTTACAGTTATGAGAAAAGTATTGTGGCGTCATGCGTTGATTGAAATCAAAAAAAAATCATCTGAATATTTTATTGCGATGTGGGGTTATGCAATTGTCTATGAAGTGTTGGGAAATTCGGTTGGACTCGGAAAGATTATAATTTACCTGCTTGAATTTCAGGACTATTACGGATTAGTTGCTCTTACTGTTGTCGTGAGCTTCTTTATTTTTATGTGCACAGTCCTGATTAATTTTGTTGTCAGGAACTCAACTTTTTGGGAGATTTGAGTGAATTACAAAAGAATTATTGGAGTGGAAGGGATATCCAAATCTTTTGTTAACGATGCGGGTGTATCCATTCCGATATTGCACAATCTTAGTCTGAACATAATCAAAGATTATTCGACAACGATAATTGCACCCAAAGGAGCCGGCTTATCCACTTTTCTATCCATCTGTGCTGATTTACTTTTACCTGATACCGGAAAAAGAGTTCAACTTCCCGGGAAAAAATGTTTTTATGTTTCAAAAATTCCGCCAGGTTTTTCCTGGTTATCCAACAATGAAAAATTTCTCTTCAGGAAAAAACAACGCGACTGGGTAGTGAGAAATCTTTTAACAAATGTTGGACTCGATGGTTTTGAAGACTTACATCTTTTGTCTGATTCTTATTCAACTCAATTACGCATGGTGTTTGCAAAATGTATTTACGATAAAATCGATGTGTTGATACTTGATGACTCGTTCTCATTTTTAAAAGACGAGGACAGGTTTGATATTTATGATTTACTCAGGCAGTTGAAGAGCGAATTCAATCTAACGATTTTGTTGGGAACGAATAATCTTACGGAAGCAATTCTTCTTTCAGACAGAATAATACTAATGTCAAAAAATCCCGCAACTTTTATACAGGATATCAGAGTGGATTTCAAACATGAAAAGTGTTTTGATTTAATCAGCACTGATGAATTCAGGGAGATGAGAAAATTTATTACTGAGATATATCGTAACTATGACCAACATTACGTGTATAGATTCACGATCTAGCGAAATTTAAGTCAGAGAAGATTTTTAGAACATTTCCCCGGATATACATACATAAAAATTGAGGAGAAATGTTTTCGTACATAGAAAACCTGTTCTAAAAAAAACTCAATTCGAAATTTCAGACTAACAGTAAATTACACTCTAAGTTCTTTATTTTTATCAAATAACAGGAAATATTTGAGAGTTGACTTGACAAAATTTAGTTAACTCAATAAATTGCAACCAATTATTATAAAAAAAGGAGTGATTAGTGCAAATAAAAAAACTGAGTATTCTTCTGATTGTTTTCTCTTTTTATTTAATATCCTGCAGTACGTCGCAACAAACAACAACAGAAGAATTCGATGTAAGTGAAAATAACTATAACGAAAATTCTACGATAATTGTGAGTGAGAAACTTGAAGAAGCCAGGCAGGAATATTTGAAGGCTCTTAAAAAACAAAGGCTTGGCTTCAAAGCTGATGCGGTTGCTGCCTTTGAGAATGCACTCGGTATTATAAATATATTAAGCTATTATCCCTCGATTGACGAAAACGAAGCTTTTAACGAACTTGAGAATTCTATTGTTGAAGACTACCAAAAATTCATTTCGGAATTAGATGAACTTCCAACAGGTACTTCTATTTATGCCTTGGAAGAATGGATGCAGAATAACGTCGTTGATCTCGAAATGGAAGATGAAACGTTAAGCGATATTACTTCGGCTAAGGAAGTTATTGTTGTCGGGGAATTTCCTCTTGAGGTTAATAAATACGTAGAAAATTATATTGAGTATTTCACTGGGCGTGGACGAAAATATATGGAAACCTGGCTGAGCCGTTCTGGGAAATATTTCCCGATGATGGCCAGAACTTTCGCTGAAGAAAACGTTCCGCAACAATTGGTTTTCCTGAGTATGATGGAAAGCGGTTTGAATCCCGTTGCTCAAAGTTGGGCGCGCGCGGTCGGACTTTGGCAGTTCATTAAATCCACAGGGAAAATGTATGACCTCGATGTTAATTTTTATGTTGATGAAAGGAAAGACCCTGAATTATCAACCCGAGCTGCAGCAAAACATTTGAGAGATTTGTATGTTTCCTTGAATGACTGGTATTTGGCAATAGCCGCTTATAACAGCGGTGAAGCCCGGGTAAGAAGAGCTGTTAATAAAGCTAATTCATCAAACTTTTGGAAAATAAGAAACGGTCTGCCGCGAGAGACAAGAAATTATGTTCCCCAATACATTGCAGTTACTTTAATTGCCTCAAATCCGGAAAAATATGGATTCAATAGTGTTATTTATGAAAAGCCAATTGATTTTGTGACTCATACTATCGAAGAGGCTATTGATCTTGGAGTGCTGGCAAAGTGTGCTGGTGTTACAGTAGATGTTATTAAGGAATTGAATCCATCGCTTATTCAGAATTGTACTCCTCCGAATTTCAAAGGAGGTTTTGCTCTTAAGGTTCCGGCAAGATCGTATGATGCATTTGTTAGTAATCTTGAAAACATTCCTGATGAGGCAAAATTACAGTATCTTGTACATGAAGTTAAAGCCGGTGAATCTTTAGGAAATATCGCGAATAGATATAATATTCAGACCAGCCACCTTGCTCGCGTGAATAATATTTCACCTCAGTCAAAAATTTATCCGGGTGTTCAGTTAAAAATCCCGACTTCCGAAGTAGCTAACATTGATTTTGACTTAAATACTGACATCATGCTTGCTATCGAAGAAGAAATGAACGGCAAGGATTCTTCTGCATCTTATCATCTTGTTTTGAGTGACGAGGGTGATTATGATTTTATGGAAATTTACAGGTCACGGATGAACGATACAACTGTCGTTATTATTCCCGATAGCAGCGTAGCCGTTTCTTATAAAGTGAAAGCGGGTGATAATCTTGTGGATATCGCCGAACTATACGATACACGTGTTTCCGATCTTAGAAACTGGAACAACCTTCCTTACACTTCGAGTATCCACGTCGGACAGGAATTACTCATTTACGTTCCTGGATCTCAAAAAGAATATTACGAGCAAATAAATTCATTTTCGAAAAATCAGAAACTCGGACTCATTTATTCTGACAGTGAAGGTCAGCTTGTTGAGCATAAAGTAAGATGGGGTGAATCGCTATCTTCGATTGCTACAAAATACGGAGTTAAAATTGCTCAGATCAAGGAATGGAACAATTTTTCCAGCAATAATATTTACAAAGGTCAGAACCTGAAAATTTATATGGGAGATTATGCAAAAACTGTTTCCACGAATCAAGCTGATACCAAAAGCAAAGGTAACGGTACTGTTTCATACATTATAAAGGTAGGAGATACTTTAGGCGAGATCGCCGGAAAATACGGAGTGACTACTTCTCAGTTACGGCGTTGGAATAAATTGAATTCGAATAGAATTGTTGCAGGTAAAGCTTTAAGAATCCACGGTCAATCTGTTGAGAATGTCTCTTCTGCATCGGATGAGATTATTGATGAGACTGATGATAAAGGTGAGTACTATGAATATAAAGTTAGGAAAGGTGATACGCTTGGTCATATATCTCTTAAATTTCAGGTAGCGACCGCAAAACTGCGGCAATGGAATAATTTAGCAAACAATAAAATAGTATCAGGAAGTATGTTAAAGATTTTCAAAGATAAATCAACAGTCTTAATTAATTCGTCTCAGATGAGCACATCAGCTTCCGAAAAATCTTCCAGTCTTCAAACCGTAAAATATAGCGTAAAGAGAGGCGAGACTCTAAGCCATGTTGCAACCAAATTCAACGTTAAGATTGTAGATATAAAAAAATGGAATAATCTTTCAAGTAACAACATCAGGATTGGTCAGCAATTAACGATTTATAATAATCCATCTATACCGAATCCTTACGTAAAATCGAAAGATACGATTTCGTCTGTTTCTGATAGCGGAATGAAATACAGAGTAAAAGAAGGTGAATCACTTTGGATGATTGCAAAAAGACATAATTGTAAAGTAGCTGATTTAATTGCCTGGAATAATCTTAAGAATGATAAGATTCAGCCGGGAGTAGAATTAACAATTTTGAAAAGAGTTAATTGATTATTAGTTTTGTGACACTGTAAAGAAGTCGTTAGGGGTGCTCTCGTTTTATCGAGTTGCTGAGATCAAACCCTTTGACCTGAACTGGGTAATGCCAGCGTAGGGAAACAGCGAATGAAATTTTAAGCGTAGCCGTTTCTCTCAAACGGCTTTTTTATTTTCTTTTTTCCATAATATAAAAGGAGATACAATGAAACGCTTAATTTTTCTTTTGTTTGTATTCACATTCATTATTCACGCCCAGGAAACTATCCGCGGAATCGTTAAAAATAAAACACACGGTTACCCGCTTGAACTCGCAAATGTTTCTATTGAAAATTCACCGCTTGGAACATCAACCAACAGCGAAGGTTATTTCGAATTATCCGGGAATTTCACAAAAGAGGATAAATTGATAATCAGTTATGTCGGCTACAAAACTTCTTCGTACAACCTTGATAATTATGATTTCTCTGTGACTCATCAGTTCACGCTTGAAGAGAAAATTCTTTCCAGTCAAACCGTTTTGGTTGAAGCATTAATCGCTGATAAAGGCTATTCGCCTGTGACTTTCGAAAATATAAAAAGAAGCGAAATAGAATCTGACTACACAGTCCAGGATATACCTGAGTACATCAGTAATTTACCATCGACGATGTTTTATTCGGAAAGCGGAAACGGAATCGGTTATAACTATTTGAATATTCGCGGTTTTGATCAGAGGCGTATTTCAGTCTCTGTTAACGGCATTCCTCAAAATGATCCTGAAGATCATAATGTTTACTGGATTGATCTTCCTGATTTACTTGAGAGCACTGAACTCATTCAAGTGCAGCGCGGAGCCGGAGCGGGAGTTGTTGGATATCCTTCAATAGGCGGATCAATAAACATTATAACTTCACCGTTCTCAGGAAAAACGGAAATTAAATTATCTTCAATGTTAGGAAGTTATAATACAAGAAAATATACTGCTTCTTTTGCCAGTGGATTGATTTCGGAAAAATATTCAATTTATGCAAAACTCGGTCAGATTTTATCCGGCGGTTACAGGAACGGGAGCTGGAGCAAATTGAATTCATATCATATCTCCGCAGTACGATATGATGAAAAATTGACAACGCAAATTAATATTTACGGAGGACCATTATCAGATGGTTTGGCTTACAACGGTTTAGCAAAGTTTGCCGTGAAAGATAAAAAACTCCGACGCGAAAATTTATCATGGTGGGTTGATGACGGATCGCAATATCTCTACAAGGGAGTAAGAGATTCGCGGGAAATTGAAAATTTCTCTCAGCCTCATTACGAATTATTAAACGAGTTTAAATTCAACGAAAACATTACTTTTAACTCAGCCTTATTTCTTGTGCTCGGTAAAGGATATTTCGATTATGATGGTTCATGGGGTTCCTATTCCTATTTCAGATTAACCCCTGAAAATGGTTTTGACATAAATAAAGATCTCTCTGAATCAATCACTGATGATTTGATTATTCGCGCCATGGTTGAAAATAAACAATGGGGATGGATTCCAAGAATAAATTTTGAACATGCCAACGGAAATTTAATTATCGGAGGTGAACTAAGATTTCATAACTCCGTCCATTGGGGAGCCATAAATTATGGAACTAATTTACCTGTAGGAATCGATAAGAACTACAAATATTATTATTACGAAGGCGGAAAAGATATTATTAATTTTTATGCGAATGAAAACTGGCGAATCAGCAGTAAATTTAATCTTCTTCTCGAAACACAATTTGCTTATCATAAATACAGAATAGAAAACGAAAAATATTTATCCAACAATTTTGAAATAAGTGATTTTTATATTAATCCCAGAATCGGAATTAATTATAAACTAACGCCTGAATTGAATATTTACTCGGCATTTGCCAGAGTGACCCGCGAACCAAGATTAAAAAATTACTATGATGCGGCTGAATCAAGCGGTGGTGAAGTTCCTCAGTTTGAACAATACCAAAACGGAGAATATAATTTTGAGAAACCTCTGGTAAAACCTGAAACCATGAATAATATTGAACTGGGCGGAACAATTCAGAGTGAAAAGTATAATTTGACGCTTAACGCCTTTTATATGTCCTTTGATAATGAAATTGTTAAAAAAGGTCAACTTGATCGTTTCGGTCAGCCTATTACAGGTAACATGAGTAAAACAATACACGCGGGAATTGAATTTGCCGGTTCACTTCGCATTAATAAAGATTTTCAAATTGATGCCAATGTAACTTACAGTAAAAATTATATTGATGAAGGAAGCATTTACCCGGATGAAGTTATGGTTCTTGATCTTTCGGATAATTCAATCAGCGGTTTTCCTGAAATCATGGCAAATATTGTAATTAAATATCAGCTGGAAAAATTCTTTATACAAGCTACGACAAAATATGTTGGTGAGTATTATTCAGACAATTACGACTCCAAACTAAAAGAATACCTGACCACCTATCCTGATCTTACGGATTATTCGGACAATAAAGTTGATGCTTATTTTGTTGCAAATCTTTTTGCCAGCTATGAACTTGGGATAATTAATTATCACAACCCGATACGTTTATTTATCCAGGTTAATAATCTTTTTGATAATTTATATGCCGCTTATGCTGTGGGAAAAGAATTCTATCCTGCCGCTGAAAGAAACTTTTTAGTGGGAATAATTTTGGGACTATGATGAAGGGTTGTTTAATACTAGCAAACGGATATTTACCATCGAAGAGAGATATACTTTTTCTCCGTAAAAATAATTACAATTATCTGATTTGCGCTGACGGCGGGGCAAATTCAGCAAAAAAATTAAACCTGATCCCCGATGTGATAATCGGGGATCTCGACTCTATTTTTCCAGCAGTTCATGATTATTTCGTTAAGAAAAATGTTCAGATTAAAAAAGTACCGGGGCAGTATGATACCGATGTCGAAAAATGTATCAAACATGCTATCCTCAATAAATTCACAAATATCATTTTGTTAGGCGCAACAGGTAACAGACTTGATCATACATTTTGTAATCTCGGGATAACATTAAAATTCCACCAAAGGATTGATATCAAAATTCTTCACGAAAAATCTCTTCTAAAAGTTATTATGGGGAAAAATAAATTTAGTGTTTGTCCCGGTGAAATTATTTCTCTTTACGGGATGAATGAAAAAACAAAATTCACAACAAAAGGTTTGAAGTACTCGTTAAAAAATGAAAGTCTTGCTTTCGGTAAAAGAGAAAGTACAAGTAATGTTGCCGTAAATGAAAGTGTGGAAATTCATGTTAGCAAAGGGAAAGCCTTTCTTATTCGTGATTTCGGAGTGATAAAAAAAAATGGTTTCGTTTTCTAGTCTTGACATAATAATAATAGTTGCTTTCTTTCTTCTTGTTTTGGTAATTGGATTTATTCCGCGTGGTTCAAATAAAAGCGAGGAATATCTTCTTTCAGGAAGAAAACTTGGATTGCTCTTATTCATTATGACAAATGTGGCAACCTGGTATGGAGGAATTCTCGGTGTCGGTGAATTTAGTTATCGATATGGGATTGTCAGTTGGTTCGCTCAGGGATTTCCTTATTATGTGTTCGCCATACTTTTTGCTGTATTTTTTGCAAAAAAAATAAGAGACATCTCACTTTTTACAATCCCTGATCTTATAGAAAAAAAATACGGAAGGGGATTAAGTATTATCTCCGCAATTTTGATATTTCTTCTTGTTTCACCGGCTCCTTATTTGTTGATGGTTGCGAGTCTCATTTCAATTATCTTCGGAATTGATTTACTCGTTAGTCTTTTTATTGCCGCAATATTTTCAACTGGATATTTATTCCGGGGCGGATTCAAATCAGATGTCTACACAGATGTTTTCGAATTTTTCGTGATGTTTATTGGTTTCGGTGTGATTGTGGGGGTAGCCGTGTCCTCATTCGGAGGTTTGGATTTTTTACAGGTTAATTTGCCCGAAAATCATCTCAAGCTAACAGGCGGCGAATCACCAACATTCATTATTGTCTGGTTCCT
>CAZEXO010000131.1:7619-10533 GCA_964516545.1 uncultured Melioribacteraceae bacterium | reverse complement strand
GTATAGAAAATTTTCAGATGTAGAAATAACTTTTGAGACAGCCTCTACTCAATGATCTGGGGATTTGATAAATTATCGAGCCAACGTGCACCAGCTTGCAGGTGCATTGTAGCATCGCATTTTTTTTGCAGAGTTTTTCTTGTTGCTGACAAACGAAAGATCATGCAAATAGAAATTTATGAGCAATAGAAACCAAAAAGTACTATCATATTAAAATCATCAATGATAGGATAACTATTGCCCATTTAGTTCATTATCCGAAATTCAACTTTAACCAATACCACTTATTTGTTTTAGATTTCATTCATACCCGTTATTTCAGTCTTATACCAATATCTAAAGCGTTTATGGACAAAAATAAATTCAGCATGTACTTTGCGGTTAAATTTACACTTGAGAATTCCGGTTTATTTGATGCAATAAATCCAAGTACTTGATAATAGCGGAGGTAGGTCGATGTATGGAGGATTACAACAACAGATGTTTGTTCAGCAGACTCATGAATTTGAATGTCTAGTTAAGAATACCGTTACTCATAGACTGGTTACTAACGAGAACAAATTAATTATTTCCGCCCCCATAATTGAGTTTAATGGTAAAATTGAACGAAGTCAATTACCAAATCACGTAAATGCTGATGACGACTTTGGAATCATTCAAACGGTGTATAAAGATACTTGTCAGGCATGGTATGTATTTATTCCTAATTTTACTGTACATCCGACATCAATAAAAGAAATTGAACACGAGGCAATCTTAAGATGGAAACGAAGAAAGGCATTCTCTAGATTTGCAGAAGATTCAAATTTTGATTACAAATCGAAGGTACGTAAACAACCAAGTAATTTAACGATTCCCTATAATTGTTATACATTCTGGATAGATTTACCGGCCTCCGACAGGGGATTACACCCATATTTTTATAGCTCCAGTTCTAACTTTCACAACTCTCTCGACAGGCAACAATTGTTGGGTGTCGGATCTATATCTAACCAATTAGGGCTATCTGATGCGGACAAACCACAGCATCCTTATCCTATTCATACTCCAATTGGCATTGGGGGCAATTTCGGTATCATTGATTCCTTCCGGTACGAGTTTCACGCATGCACATGGTTAGTTGCAATGCGGGGTGGACAAGTAATTCATTATTTTAATCATGTTGAATGGGAATTCGATATATGGGGAGGAGTTCAAAGAAACCTATTGAATATAGTTAATACAACGAAAAACGGGGGAATTGTTATTAAAAGTAAGGGTAAGGGGAAAGGTAACTGTATTCCTGTAATCGGCGGTATAAAAGCTGATGAAAGACGAACTGTAACAGAATGGTCACAACCTTTTATAGATCCTGATGGAATATTTTAACTCTGTATTCGAAAAATAATTATGGAGTCTAAACTCCGGAGGAACTAATGAAACGCTTTATGAAGTCTTTCGTGTTAGTACTGTTTGCAAATCTGGTTTGTTTTTCTCAAAGTACGTGGTACGTTGATGTAACAAACGGTAGTGATATTTATACAGGTGAACATATTGTCAATTTACCCGCTATGACTGGTCCGAAAAGTACAATTCAGGCAGCGCTTAACGTTTGCAGCGATGGAGATTACATTTCAATTGCTGCGGGTACTTATGTTGAATGCCCTATGGTTTTAAAAATCGTAACATTTAAATCACGTGCACTCAATACTAATCTTGAAGTTGCTGTTGATCTCACATCATGTAGTATGCTCTTTGATTCTCACGGACAAGTTGTATTTGAGCGTGATGACGCTTCAATTCTAACCCATTTCCGTTTTATCGGAACGGCTGCTTCGGGATTTTTCCTGTCCTCCGGATCAATATTACTCAATCCGGAAAATCAGTTTACGTTTCCATTTCTTTTCAGTACACCCGATCCGGAAGCAAACGAAAATTCTTTACGGTTGCCGGCAGAATATCATCTACAACAAAATTATCCAAATCCCTTTAACCCGGTTACAACAATATCGTTTACGTTAAAGGAAGAAACAGAAGTGATATTGAGAATTTTTAACGCGCTAGGCGAGAAAGTTGAAACAATTTTTGATGGACTTCTACAGACTGGCAATCACTCATTCAGTTATGATGGTAGTAAACTTGTATCCGGAACGTATTTCTATAAATTGGAAACGGATAAATATTCTGAAACAAAAAAGATGTCACTCTTAAAATGAATTAAAGATTGTCTCTATAGAATTTGTTGAACTCAACAATCACATAAAAAGCGGCTGGCAATTATATATGAAGTTTTATATAGTTTGGAGGAAACTATGAATACCTTATTAAAAATTTTTGGTTTGATGATTTTGTTGAATATTCTTTGTTTTGCTCAAAGCACCTGGTATGTAGATATTACAAACGGATCTGATTTCTATACCGGAGAGCATCCAACAAATATTCCCATGGGAACAGGCCCCAAGCAATCTATACAGGCGGCTCTTGATATTTGCAGCGATGACGATATAATTGTTATTGCCGCCGGCACATACAATGAATGTCCCATGGTTACAAAAATAGTTACATTCCAGTCTAGGCAACTTAATGCCAATCTCGAAGTAATTATTAATTTATCTACATGTGATATGACTTTTAATACAAGTGGTCAAGTAGTTTTCGAGCGAAATGATACGACAGTACTCACTGTTTTTCGTTTGATAGGGTCATCCACAAGTGGATTCCATATCATATCGGGGACCGTGTTAATGAATGTTGGGACTGTGCTAGTTTATCCGTTTCTCATATGGTAATTAAGGTATAATGATTAGAATTTTACGAGTTGGTTTGAATTCAGTTAGTACACAACGGAAGGATCATGGACATTAATTTAGAGTTAACTCAGATAAAATAAATTATCAAAGCACATCTCCAACAATATCTATGATTGATAAAGGGA
>CAZEXO010000131.1:2882-7609 GCA_964516545.1 uncultured Melioribacteraceae bacterium | reverse complement strand
GAAAAATTATTTCCTATCAGAAGGTTCAGGCGATTTTATTAGTATGATGACGGTTCAAGAGAAACACATGCGACAATCGAAATGATTTTTATATGAGGCAGTTTTAGAAATTATTCACATGAGTAATTCTTAAGTCTATGTAAAAAGAAGAAGTAATTTTTGAGAATTGTGAAATTTCATTTTACCTGGAAGAAGAAAGAAGATACAAATCAGATACTAAAGCCGAAAAAGTTCTTGTTGTTATTCCTGCAGAATTAGGGCGAAAATCAATTGGTTTTAATTGCCGTGTAAAATATTGTCCTTCACTGGTTGTTGTTTTGTTGGGTTGGGTAAATGCTAATTTTCATGTAATGGCTATAGTGTCAGCGAATTGCTGAGTAAAAGATTATAATAGATTTTCTCGAGAAACCGAATTATTTAATAAGCTCTCGAAAAAATCGTATAATGTTTGAGATATATATAAAAAATGCGACTAATCTCGTAATTGTAAATAGTTACCTGAACAGCAGGTTAACATTAACCGGGCTTCCTTCTGACGAGTGTGTTGCAGAACAGGAAATAAGCAATACCCAATGTCATTTCGATGCTGCGACAGGGCTTCGGCATGGCAGATTCGTTATTTATATTATTGAACAAATTCATACAATCAATTAATGCTAAACTTCACTCTCACGCTTCTTTCTATGACAACTTTTCCGTTAATGCTATCATAAGGCGATTCTTCTCTTGCAATTGTGTTTGAATGCATAAAATAACTCTGAATAGAATTGTTCTCCTCAATCTCCAGTACTTCGCCTAATTTTACCTTCAGAGCCTGCGCCATATATTCGGCTTTGTTTTCGGCAGCCAACAGAGCTTTTTCAATAGTTTTTTTATGCTGGGTCTCGTAGTCTGAGATTCCATAAGTTGAATTGGTAATCTCAAAAAAATCGTTTCGGGATAATTTATTTGTCAGCTCATAATACTTTGATAAATCTCTCAGAAGAAAATTAACCGTCACTTCAGCATAATAACCCTCGTGAATTCTCTGATTATTCCTGAACTCGTAGTTCTTACCCAATGCTACCGGCGATGACTGAATATCATCGGAACTTATGCTAGTCTCCTTCAACAGTAACATCAGTTCACCGAGTAAACCGTCGTTATTTTTCTTACTCAACTCAATTGAATCATCAACGGTTTTTAACCTCACTGAGAGATTTATCTGATCCGCCGAAAGAATAACTTCCGCCGTTCCGTTAACATCAATGAATCTCTGTTTTTCCTGAGCGTGGATAAGGGAGAGAGAAAACACAAACATAACAATCAATATTTTTTTCATGTCGGAAACCTGTAATTATTATGAAATATTTCAGCCGTCAATTTACGAAATAAATGATCTTTGTAATTATTTGTAAAGGGCTAACCGAAGATAAAATGAATTCGTATCTTTGTCACCATAAAATTTCATCGGGCACATATGAAAAACACCAGAAGCATTTCTTTAACATTTTTAATCACGATTTCGGCAGTTCTGTTTCCCTCAGTTAGTCATACAAAAAGTTCTCTCGATAGTCTCAGGACTCTTGTTAAAAATTCGCAAGGAGAGGTTCAAATTGAAAACTCAATCAATCTTGCAAAAAAACTTATCGAGTACTCAAAAATAAGAGAAGGTCTCTCTGTCGCAAATGATGTTTTAATTTCAGGAAAGAAAAACAATGACCAAAGGTTACAGCTTCAGGCTTATTCAATAATCTCGCGGGGGTATCTTATCGCGGGTGATATTCGTTCGGCAATAACCTATGGTGATTCAAGCATGCAGCTTGCGCGTAAAAGTAAAGACAAATACGGACTTGGACTGGCCTATCAGGCATATGGTCCCCCTCAAATGTATTTAGGCGATGTAAAAACTGCCGTAAACATGCTCGACAGCAGTCTGATAATTTTCACGGAGGAAGATTATCCGATTGAGAGAGCAACTTCAAAACTGTTGATGGCTTCAACCCTAGCAACCAGCGGGCAGGCTGAGTCAAGTTTACCTTTTCTGGATGATGCGAAAAGACTCTTCGAGGAAAATAATGATCATTATAAAGCAGCGACAATAGACCTTAACCTTGGTATGATAAGAGGTACTATTCTCGGTCAGTATGAGGATGCAATTAAAATTTCTCTAAGAGTGTTACCTTATTTTGAACACGTTCAGGATTCATTGAAGATAGCTACCTGCAATAACACAATTGCCACCTGTTATGATGCAACGGGTAATTACGACAAAGCCATCATATACCTTAAATCTGCAATTGATATGATGGGTTCCGGAGGCAATATCCTCATGAAGGCAAATTTTTATAATAACCTGGGGGAAGTTTATAAACACAAAAAAGATTTCGAACATGCTTATGAATATTATAAAAAAGCTCTTGATATTTTTAGCCAGTATGGACTTGTTGAGGGAATGATAGTTGCTGAAAATAATATCGGCGAATGTTTTCTTTCACGGGGTGAATATGAAAACGCACTCACGTATTTCCAAAATTCGCTTGATAAAGTCGACAAACAAAACGATCATTATAAACTGGCTATTCTTTACAAGAATATCGGTAAAGTATATCTGAATATTAAAGAGTATTCAAAGGCGATTCTTTACCTTAATAAATCCGTTGCTGAAGGAACTTCCATTGGTATTCCCGAAGAAGTTTTTCCGGCTTATGAATACCTGGCTGAAGCTTACGCAAAAAACGGTGATTTCAGAAACGCGTATAAGTATCATGTACTCTTCAGTGAAGCAAAAGATGAATTCACAAAAGTGAGTAACGCGGAAAAAATTTCGGAGATTGATACGAAATATCAGACTGTTAAGAAAGAAAAAGAAATTGAGTTACTCAAAAAAAACCATGAGATACAGGAACTTCAGTTATCAAGACAGTTGGGATTAGTTATCGCGTTGATAATATTGTCGATTGTGATCGGCGGGTTCAGCATAATTATTTATAAACGTTACAAAGACAATAAAAAATTAAACGCGATACTCGAAAGACAAAAAGATGAACTTAATTTCATTAATGAGCAGCTTACCAAAACCAACGAAAAACTTACTGCTTCGGAAAAAGACCTGAAACATCTCAACGCTACAAAAGATAAATTCTTTTCCATAATTGCTCATGATCTGAAAGGTCCGTTCTCGTCATTGCTGGGTTTAACTGAAATTATGAAAGAAGACACCGAGACAATTTCAGCGGATGAACTCAGGAAAATGAGCGAGGGAATTTATAACGCTTCGAGAAAAGTATATGCTCTTACGGAAAATCTGCTTGAATGGTCGCGCAGTCAGCTTAACATGTTGAATATAAAAAAGGAATCATTCGACCTCAATGAATTAGTAAAAAACAATGTGCGTCTTTATAAAAACATAATTCAGTCGAAAAGAATTACTCTTAATAAAGAATTGAGTTTGGAATCTTTTGTGAATACTGATAAAGATATAATTGATTTTACACTGCGCAATCTTTTACACAACGCCATAAAGTTTACAAAAAATGACGGAGAGATTAAGATATCCACAATTGTTGAAAAGGATTTTATGAATGTTGAAGTATCCGATACGGGAATAGGAATACCTGAAGGAGTGCTTGACAAACTTTTCACTATTGAATCTGCTTTTACTTCTCCCGGCACTGAAGAAGAAAAAGGAACGGGATTGGGTCTTATTTTAACCCGTGAATTTATAGAAAAAATAGGCGGACAAATTTCCGTTAGAAGTAAAGTCAATCACGGCACAACTTTTACTTTTACCATTCCAATGACTAATTAGTCTGTGGGCGGAGAATCATCAGTGGGAAAATTCAGGCAGAAAAAAAGTCTGTAATCACTTTTCATTACAGACTTTTATATTTCTTCAATTCGAAAATAATCAAACAGTTACAGACAGAATAGTTTTCTGAATTAAATTTGTATTACAATGCAACCACAGGCATCTTCATTATTTAAACAAGGACAAATCAATTGCTTCAGCTATTTTTCTATGACCTGTTTCATTCGGGTGAAGATGATCGCCCGTATCGGCTTCGGGTAAAAGATTCAGGGGTTTTGCCGGGTCGGCTAAAGCTGAGGCTAAATCGATAACCGCGTCGAAACGCCCGCTTGTTCGAATCCATTCATTCACTTTTTTCCATGCTGACTGGCTGAATTCAGAGTCATAAAACGAATCCTTAAACGGAAGCAGAGTCGCTCCGTAAACAAGAATTCCTTTCGCGCGCGCCCGGTCAATAAGTTTTTCATAAGTAGCAATTAAATCATTGGCAACATTTTCCGCAGCTTCGATTCCCTTCACCTGTCCGACATCATTGATTCCTTCAAATATGATGAGCCATTTCACTTTCGACTGGTTGAGCACATCGCGTTCAAAACGACTTATTACAGAAGGTCCCAGGCAATCTCTGAGAACGCAATTTCCCCCGATACCCTGATTGAGCACGGCAACATGTTTTGTGGCGGAATTTTCCTGAAGTCTTCGTGCAAGTTCATCGGGCCAGCGGTTCTGTTTGTTAGTTCCTGATCCCCGTCCGTCGGTTATAGAATTACCAATAATAACAACCGCCGCGGCTTTTTCCGGCGCAACCACATCAATACTGTTTATCACATACCAGTGATCAGTCTTAACTGAATTTTGGAAAATTGCATCGGTAACATGATTCCCTGTTAGAATAAATGAAGTAGTTCTTGAACCCGGATGTCCTGTTACATCGGGA
>CAZEXO010000131.1:0-2872 GCA_964516545.1 uncultured Melioribacteraceae bacterium | reverse complement strand
GATGTTTCTCCGAAATAAATAGTGATTGCTAAATTAGTGCGCGGTTTCACTGAAAACCCAAATGGGTCGGATGTAACGGCAGAACCCGGCTGCATAGTAAATTCCGGATTGCCGTTAAAAGTTAAAACGCGGTCACTGCCGGGATCAATAGCGCTGCTGTCAAGCGAGAGAGCGATATGCACGGCTTTCATGGTAACAGAATTCGTACTGAATTCATTTGAGAATCTAACCCGTAAACTATCCCCGCCAAGAGAAACACGTAATATCTGTCGTATTGTATTATTGCTTAATCCCGGTTCAGGAGGATTGTTATGCGGTTCAACAAGCTGAGGCGCTGTTGTCCATGTTCCAACCCACTCACCGGGCGCATCTGTTTTATTTATTTGATCTGCCGTACAAGCAGAAAATAAACAAACCATTAAATAAAGAACCGGTAAAGAATGGGATAGTTTGTACCAGAACTTAAAAAACGATAACAAACCCTCTGACTGAGTTTTTCGTAAGTAAGACATTTTCCGCACCTCCTGAATTTATAACTTTTTGAAATATACTTTTATTTAT
Organism: uncultured Melioribacteraceae bacterium; assembly: GCA_964516545.1. GTDB lineage: Bacteria > Bacteroidota > Ignavibacteria > Ignavibacteriales > Melioribacteraceae > JAHISV01. Next base: position 2,311 of record CAZEXO010000131.1, on the reverse strand, counting down.
TTGTCTGACTAAATAGTTCGGATGCCGGGCATCCCAGTTCTTTTTGTTTGCAGTATTTGCAGGAAAAAGATCCACGAATGAAAGCATTGCCAAACAGTGAAAGAAAAATAATAACAATCACCGCCGATAAAATTATCCAACTGAAAGAAAGAAATAAAGAAAATATTCCCCCGGCAAAAGGAATAAACAGAATCAACATATCAGGAATCATATCCTTCCATGTTAGTTTTTTTTCATTAAATCTTTCAGGGTTACCTCTACTAAAAAAGAAAGAACATACTTTCCCTTTTCCGAATCCACACAATTTGCCGTAGTAATAGCAGTTCACACATCCGCTGCGATACAACCTTATTTCAAGAAATACGCAATAGCAGAAAAAAAGTACCGCGAATATTATTCCAAGCTGATAAAGTATAAATAACGCAAGTGTATAAATCAATATCGAAAGCCCATTCGACAAAACAATGATTCCCAATGGATATCTCTCAAAAGCGGATTGCATTATACTTACTCTCCATCTATAAGAATATATATAAAAAACAGAAAAGTTTTTTTCTATATTTTATTAAAGGTTCACTCAGGAATAATATTAACAATCACCCTTTTATATCGTGATAAAGGCGGATAACCTTTGTCTGTAACTCTTAAAATAAAATGCACGGTTTCCGGTTGTTCAACTTTTGGAGCAATAACCCACACACCTCTGGCATTTTCAGCAGAATCAATTTTAATTAACTTTTTATATGAACCGGCTTCCGGATAATTGAACCATAGGTAACTCAGATTATCTCCATCGGGATCAGTTGAACCTGCGGCATCCAATCCAAAACCTTCGCCTGATTTTACCGTGACTTGTTCAGGATGTCCTAAAGCAGGAACGGGAGGATGGTTGGCTTCTTCAAATGACATTATGCACCAGTCCATCCGCGCTGCAAAATCATTCTGAAAATCATCGCGCCAACGCCACAAGGAAACTTTGTTATCTGAGAATGTTGTGGTATCCGTTCGTACCGACCTTCCGTAATCATTATGAAGAACCGGAGAATAACGATCAACAGCGTTCGTCCAGATTGCCCTTGTCTCAGGCTCAATCGGAACAACTGAATCTCCTTTGCGTGTCAGAGAAAAGTCGGGCTTGTAAAGTTCATAACGTCCGCCCCAGCCGCCCTGATCCGGATGTTCAGGTACGTTTAGTCCGTTTGGAATTAAGGATAAAAATGCCGGAGTGTCTCCTTCCATTCCGTAAGCTACATCAGGATATTCAGCGCCGAGCGGTCCGTGATTCTGTTGAATGTTTTCCGCAATCCAGCTATTACTAATTGTTGTATTGTTTATTCCGTTCACGTAAGTATTAATGGCGCTCCACGTCGCGCTTCCGTAATGATCGCCCGGACTGACAATGTAAAACAAATCCGGAAAATTATTTCTGATCCATATACCGCTGTCATCCTGGTCGGATATGGTGTAAACTCTAAGTTTGGCGATTAATTTTGCAGCATCGTCTTTACCTTTCGTGTGCTTAATTTTATATAATGCCTGCACAAGAGTATTCACTCCTCCCCAGACTGATATCCACAAGGGACGGTCGTCATCTTCTTCAAGAATTTTTATGATCCAGTCGGAGCCTTCCGAGTCTTTATTTTCACCCACGCCTGATTTTCCGTATTCGGGTAATCCGGCTTTCACTTTTTTTAGTAGTTCTTCAGCAGTCGGATATCCAGACTCATGTTTAATCAGGTTGGAAAACACATTACCGTAAGCATGAATTATTTTATTTATTGATTCCGGGGCAATACTTGTTCTTTTCCAACAGGAAGTTGTGGCGACTATTCCTTTAATGTCGATTTGGTTGGAATATAAAAGCAAACGCACTATTGATTGTGTGTCGTCAGGGTCAGCTTCAATATCGGTCAGGATAATTACTCTGTTTTTTTGATTTGCCTGAACACAAACAGACTGTAGAAAAATTGCGAGTGTAAGTATGAATAACGTTGTTGGATTTCTCATGTTTAATTCCTCATAAAAGATGACTAATAGAATCTGAGGTAAAAATTAACCAAAAGTATAACAATTACCATTCATCACTCGGAATTTAACAAAATAATATATACTGAAGTACTGGATAGTGCTCAGGGGCGGTTGCTGAAAGGCTAAATAGTTTATGGCAATCGTACTGATGTGCGAGGGGGATTTATTTGTTATATTCAGTCTTCGAGATTGAGGTTGTGGGAAGGTTTGCCGGGGAAAAGAAAAAGCTTAACCCTGCCTACAATGCTTGTGGCAAGTAAACCGGCAGGCAGGCGCAAAGAAC
>CAZEXO010000130.1:7709-10541 GCA_964516545.1 uncultured Melioribacteraceae bacterium | reverse complement strand
CCTGGTTAAGTAATCCCTGCCTGCCTTGTCCTTTCCATTCACCTTTGGCATAGAGAGGATGTATTACCCAGAAAGTACTGTCATCCAGCGTAACCACAGGTGAAGCGTGATTAGGACTTGTAAACTTAGAGCCGCTTTTCAGTGGATCATTTTCATTGAAGAAATCGCCTAACATTTCCCAGGCAGATTCATCGGCAGTCAGAGTCAGGCTTCGCATAACTTTTTGCCCGCCGCTAAGATCTCTTGCAAACGAGTAATAGTAATAGCCCTTGTATTTCCACATAACAGGACCTTCCGCCCAACTGTAGGGATAAGCCGGACTAGGATTCAACCAACTCAGATTATATACAGTACCAGTAGGTTGCCCGTCATTACCCAATTCAACAATGCCTCCGTTGGGTTGCCCGTTTTTAACAACCAAATACCACTTGTTATCGTCGTCAATAAAAATAGAATTATCATATCCCAGACTATAGGGAAGAGTAGATGGATTGTTAACTCTTACCGGCATACTCCAGGGACCTTTAGGGTCGGGAGCTTTAACAAAATGCATAACATTCGCTCTTGAAAAATAATGCCAGTATTCACCGTTATAATAAACAATGTGTCCTCCCCAGCAACCTCCTCCCGGGGTATCACCGTATCCTGACCATGCGGCGCTAACAGGTTGAGCGATAGCTTGCCAGTGAACTAAGTCGGTTGAATGATAAATAACCGGAGTCACATTAAATGATGATCCTGTGGTATAAAAATCATCTCCAATCCGTGTTACCGTACAATCCGGGTGGTCTCCGGGTATCACGGGATTCATGTATGTCTGAAATGAAACCGATTGCCCGTTTAAGTTAAGACAGACAAACAGAAACAGACCAATTATTAATCTTGATAATTTCAACGCAATTCCTCCTAAAATTTTCCAAAATTATAAAAATAGTTTTGATTCCGGGAAAGCAAAACTCTCATTAAATTTAGCTATCAAACCAGCTATATAATAGCCACTTCGAATCATATAATAACCAGATAACGTCAATAGATTATTTTAGGGAAGCTGATGCAGTTTACGAAATTCACGCAATCCAATTCCTTTTTCTATTTTGAAATATCTTGAAATGTGTTCAACATCAGTAAAATTAAAGAACGTGGAAATTTGGGAAATTGGCCAATCCGTTTCGATAAGCAGCTTTGAGATTAATTCTATTCTTACTCGTTGAATTTCACCGTAAATTGATCTGCGTATGGTCTGTTTAAATCTTCTTTCGAGAGTTCTTCTGCTGAGTGATGTACATTTAACAACATCTTCTACGAGAATTTTATTTTTTGCATTCTTCTTTATATAATATATCGCCTTGGCAACTTCCTTATCATTTACGGCAAGAATATCAGAAGACTGTCTTTGAACAACATGGGTTGGCGACACGGAAATTTGCCTGCCGGAAATTTTTTTATTCCTAATCATTTCGTCCATCAATTCAGCGGCTTCATATCCAGCCGACTCAACATTCAAAGCTATACTTGTAAGCGGCGGGTCGCCGATATCACATATCATTGGATCATTATCAACACCAATAACCGCAATCTCTTCAGGAACTTTAAAGCCAAGCATTTTGCATATTTCGAGTATGTGTTGACCTCTGTCATCATTGCAGGCAAAAATGCCAACTGGTTTTGGCAGCGACTCAACCCATTTACTAACATTACGGTGTTCGTTTTCCCAATCATTTTTTTTCATTTTCCCCGGCGGAAGAAAACATTGAGTATCATAACCGGCTTCTTTGATTAAACGGCAGAAAAATAACTTGCGTTCTTTTGACCATTCGAAATCATCAAATCCGCAAAAAGCAAAATTCTTTAATCCTTTTTCTAACAAATGTTCGCTTGCCATTTTTGCGATTGCATAAGAATCGGTTTTTATTACTGATAAGTCACCAGGATATTGCGAATTATGAATTGCCAGAATCGTCGGAATTTTTAGTTTCAGCAGTTCCTTCGTTATTAAGGAATCGCGCATTATTATTCCGTCAGGTTTCCAGCTTGTTAACTGTGGAACAGAAGATTTTAAGTCTGTCGGTTCTTTATAAAATGACCATGGACCGTTGAGCCTTGAGTATCGCGCGATGCCCATTATCAGTTGTCTTCCGAATGCCCGCGATGTTTCTAAAAGCAGAGCAATTCTTTTCATAAACTATTCCGATTAGATAGTATGCTAATATAATTCTTCTAATGCTAATATTTGTTAATACAGGCAGAAGAATAAAAATATTAAATGTAATTTTCTGTAAAATATTGCGCAAATCTCTTTTCGGAAAGGATTTTTAAAGGATGTTTCGTAATAATAATAAAACCAATTTTCAGGTTCTGCCCTCACTACCTAAATGCAGATTTCGCAATAGGCTGAACCCTGAACCAGTCAATATCCACATATCCACCGGTATCTTTGGTTGGATAGTTGAACAGACAAAATTTATTACCGGTAAATACAGACAAATTAAACTGCATCTGCAAAACATTTCCGATGTCTGAATATTTTTTATCATCGAGACTAAATGAAAATGTTGCCGTACCGGTGCCGGGAGCGGTTTTTCCACCGTAATACATCGCAGCACCTGAACCATATAGTGCGGCAGCTCTGAGATATATTAATGAAGTATTTATGAGAACTGAATCAATTGTTTCGCCATTATTAACCATAACAACATAATAATTTCCATTACACTTCTTCACACCTAAAAATGCATAAGGATTCTGGAAAATTGCTAATCCGGCAATATCTCCCTCATTCATATTATCAACATCCATCCTGATTGTAGCAGTCGTAAAGGTTGAATCCGAATA
>CAZEXO010000130.1:0-7699 GCA_964516545.1 uncultured Melioribacteraceae bacterium | reverse complement strand
GTTAGCGTATTAAGAGCCTTTGGCAAACTATCAACAACATTCACAGTTGATAATCTCAAGTATCCGGGCTTTTCAGACAATGACCATTTTGCGGGTTCGGGATTATGATTCCATCCCCATTGCATTCCTAATTTATCATTATCAAATTCATCGGAAGTAGGGAGTGTTTTGGCAGGATATTCTTTTCCAACATCAGGTTTTTTAAAAGTTACAATTGCTTTACCATTAACACCAACCATCGGCCAGCCCTCTTTCCAGGTTACAGGTTGCAAGGAAGGAAAACGACCAAAAGGACCACTGTCGACAAATAACATAGTCCACCACTCGCCTGACTGGGTCTGAATAAGAGCGCCCTGATGAATCCCGAAATTTGGACCATAAGTAGTATCCCTGATCGCGATTTTTTGTTCATACGGTCCATTGATATTTTTCGACCGCAAAGCTACCTGAAATCCATCCAATCCGCCGTAAGTACAATACAAATAGTAATAACCATTTATTTTGTATACATGAGCGCCCTCAAGTCCGCCGCGTATATCACCCGTGTAGACTAAAACATCTTCACCTTTGGCAACAAGATTTGAGTCAACCTCAGTGATACTTATTTTACCATAACCATGAGCAACGTAAATTTTTCCATCATCATCAAAGAATAAACCGGGATCGTAAAAACCTTTCGGCAAATGATTAATTTCCCAAGGTCCTTCAGCTTTATCCGCGGTTAAATAAAAACCACCCTCATCAAGCGTGATAAATAAAATGTGAAATTTACCGTTGTGATATTTCAGACTTGTTGCCCATTGACCATGTCTGTAACGGTTACATCCGTCCAGATTATAACACTTGTTATAATCAAACCTTGGAACGGCGTTACTGCAAAATTCCCAGTTAACAAGATCGTATGATTTTAAAATTGTAACGCCCGGAAAAATAAACATAGTAGTTGACACGAAATAATAGACATCATTAACAAAAATTACATCCGGGTCAGGGAAATCAGCAGCAATAACAGGATTGGTAAATGTTCCGTCACCGTTATCACTGCGTAATTTCTGCGCGATAAGATTTATTGAAAATACAAAATTTAAGATCAGGGCTAGTATAACAATATTTCTTTTCATGGAATTATTCCTTGTCATCTCCGGGTTCTGCTTTCGCTTCGTTAATAAGTAAAAATACTTTCTGATTCAGAAATGATTTCACTCCTGATTCGGATTTGTTTTAATTACGAAACCGCCATAGGGTGCTAAAGTCAGCTCCGTTGTTTTTGATAAATCAATATTACTCATAACTAATTCTTTTGATGCAGCTTTATCGGTTATCAAAATACTTTTCGAATTATTATCAGCAAATTGAAGATTCAGTTTGAATGAGCGTTCGGAATTCTCACCATTAATGCCGGCGATGTACCACACATTTCCTTTTCTTCTTGCAAGTACGATATATTTTCCGGGATAACCATCTATGAATTTTATATCATCCCAGTTTTTTGGTAATGAGCTCATATATTCTTTCACAAAATCTTTTTGAGCAGACATTCCGTTTGGAGTTTCGGCAATATGTTGAATTCCAGAGGTAAATAAAACCGACAACGCAATTTCAAATCCGTTTGTTGTTCTGCGTTCAATATTCGGAATTCCCGAAAAGTTTACGGGTGTGAAATCCATGGGGTCGAAAAGATTTCTTGTTAAAGGAATAATAGTACAATGAGAGGGCTGATGATTCGCATTCTCCTGTGCAAAAGTAACATACTCTTCTCCTTTAATTGCTTCCATGCTTACTAAATTGGGATAAGTTCTATGCCACCCTCGCGGATAGGTGCAGCCGTGAAAATTCACAGCGAGATTATATTTAGCTGCATCTTCAAGAATATCAAGATAATATTTCATCATTGATTGCCCATCGCCACCGAAAAAATCAACTTTGATGCCCGCAATATTCATGTCTTTCAATTTCTGAAATTCTTCGGTTCTTGATTCTTTCGAAATCATTTTGTTATGAGGAGAAAGCGTTGTCGTATTCCAGTCGCCTGCAGAATTATACCATAATAGAATTTTTACATTTTTGGTTTTCGCGTAATCAGCAAGTTCTTTTATTTTTTCATATCCAATCTGTGTATCCCAAAAAGCATCAATGAGACAGTAGTTCCAGTTCATCGAAGCTGCAAAGTCTATGTACTTCTTTTGGTTATCAAAATTCGTGGCTTCGTCTTTTTCAATAACCCAGCTCCAGGATGCAACACCGGGTTGAAGCCAGGATGAAACATCATATTTTTGAGGAATGGCTAAGTCAGTTCCCAAAGTGGATTCCGCAATTCCTGCCAAGTTATCAGCTATTGCAATAACCCTCCAGGGAGTAAACCATGGTAATTTCGATTCCGGCAAAACCGGTTCGCCCGGTCTTCCCTCCTGCGGTTGGGGAAATTGAACAGAGTATTCACCATCAGGAGAAAATTGACTTAAGCGTGTTCCACAATAATTTTTATCAACAGCGGATTCCGTTATACTTATCCAGTATTTGCCAAAATTAAAAAGCGCCGGCATCACCCAGCCTGCCTGATTGGGTGAAATTGTTCCAACTGGAATGTTCATGGAATAATATTCTTCGTATGACGGTTGAGTGAAACACCATCCCGTACGCGCGTCAGGGCATGGCTGCAAAAATGCTTTTGTTAAGGGATCGAAATGAAACGATGTGAGTTCTTGATAAATTTTTACCGGTGTTTCAGTTTCGCTTGGGAAATGATATCTGAAAGCTACACCATCATCCGACACCTGAAAAATGATTTCAATAATTTTTGAGTTTTCATTCCTTAAATAAATAATCCGTTTATCGGCAATGTAACTGCAATTCAACCGCTTGCCGTGTAGTAGTGTATATTTATCTGTAACTCTGTTTACCGATGAAACAGAATCCAGAGTCAGATTCGTCGTGAAATTTTCATCGCTTCTGATAATTCCTAATTTAGACTGCTTTAAAATTGTCTCACCTGAGTAATTCACAGAGTAAACCGGAACTCCTTCTGATGATAGCCGGAAATGAACAGAAACTTTTTCATCCGGACTTTTTATCTCGTAACTTTCAGCACACATCAAATCGTTCAGAGAAAAAATTATACAGAACATCAGTATCGAATTAATAACTTTCATTTTTTGTTTTCCTTATTTGATATGTAATTTATTTTCTGTCTTCATTATATACTGATACTGGAGATGCACAAATCTCAGTTATTCCTCTTTTCTGAACGGGATTATTCTGTAGCGGTATCGTAACTGAATAATAAAAAAATGCTCTAACAATAAAATTTGATTTTTGCGAAGAAATATCTTTTTGATTATTCAATTTATTCTCCAAATCCGAGCGGTATCACTTTTATTTTCTGAATAAAATATAAACATCCAGCGGTCGGAAAAAATGCAGGACTTAACGATTGTTCAATTAAGTCCTGCCAGTAATGATTCCGGTGAAATTCTTCTTTGTAAGTACCCTATCAGCTCGATTCTTTAAATAAACCGTTTGAAACGCTTTACTGGTTATTATTCTTCACTAACTCCTTAACAGCATTTGCCAGGAAGATATATTCCGCGCTTCCGCCGATAGTTACTTCATTTTCTCCCCACAGAAAAGGCCAATCATCTTTATTTTCAAGAAAGTCTGGTTTCAACAGCATTAGTCCGGGAACTATTCCTCCGGCAATGGTTGTGAAATCGGCTCTGTTATTTCCATAGGCAACTTTTTTAGAACGAACGCCCACCGCGTTTACAAAGGAAACATTTGAATATGGATGACAGCCAAAAATGTAATTGATACCTCTTAACACATCTTCCTTACTTATTATTTCAGGGAATGTTTTATACGCATAATAATTAGTAATTGCTGAGTTAACCACGCTTCCGCTTCCGCCCCAGCCACCGGATGAAATCGGCACACCATACGGATTTTCTTTTTTCATCTCTTCAATCGAATTCTTAAACTTTACAATGTAGTCTTTGAGTTTTGTTTTATAAGAAGCATCCATATATGGTGCAGCTTTTAATGCGGGATTTAACATTCTGCTTAAGATAAACATTTGTCCGAATTCCGGTGAATCATTTTGCTGTTCAAGTAGAGCCCAGATTTTTTCTAAAAATCTATCAGAATATTTTTTATCCTTCGTAGTTATAAATAATTCAAGAGCGGCATTGACATCAGCGCCTCTGAACCATCTTCTCCATGGGTTATTATCATCTTTATTTTTTTTCATTCCTTCATCAGCTTCATCAAACAATTTTTTTGCAATAGCTAAACTCCGGTCTGCAAGATCATCGTTAAATCCTTTTAGTGCTCGGTTTGCCTGAGCTAACGATGCTGCAGTCTGATAATCCATAAAAGGTGAACGCGTTGTGAATGCCCAACGATCATCCGGAGTTCCGCTTGATTTACCACCCGCCTGTCCGGTAGGCAGGTCGATTTCATAAGGTTTTAAATTCGGATTGAAAGGAAGATTATCGGTCTCAGTCATTGCATCGCCAAGATGATGATACTGATGCAGGTTTGGAACTACTATTCCCCTGACCGGGAAACCTATATTTTCGCACTGAGCAACAAGATTAAGTACGCCGTGCTCAATTTGCTGCAAAATATCAATCTTGCCATCCGGACGATGAATATCAACATAACGGGTTTGTTGATCAATGTAAGTCTGATCTCTGTCTATCTTGAAATCTTCCCAGATATCGACAAAACTTGAAATCACACCGTTATGTGAACCGGTCTGAATATCAAAATCACCGGCATCAAACCACCCGCCGACAGCCATGTTGGGAATGCGTTCGAACGGTTTGAATTTTGTATCGGTGGTATCGCCCATGTCATAACCATCGAAATGTTGAACATTAAGTGGAGCCTGAATGCAGTCATCAAGAAAAGGAGCGCCATGCCAAACACGATAAGCTTCGTTTACTTGCATATGATCCATCTGCACCGGGAACCATACATCCATTGTCGGATGCCAAACATTATCATATACATTTTCAGCTATTGTGAAAGTATTCGTTTTCTCTTCTCCATACAGGATATAATAAACGCCCGGTTCTTTAACTGTACTGAAATCGAACTTCGCATAATTATATCTGAGATATTTTCCCCATTCTTTGACATCACCGCTAAATCTCTCAACATTTTTACCCTCGGATGTTACCTGAAAAAGCGACGCCGTTTTTTTCGGAATATCATTGTTGTCCAGTTCAATAACAGCTACTTTTTCCTGGTCAGGAGTATAACCAACTTGTGAAAACCCTATGTTAGGTTTTCTGATCCAGTCAGGAACAGTATTGGGTTCAAGATACCAGGTCAATACTTTTCCTGTTTTGTTAGCAGGAAGTAAACTACGGAGAATAAACCAACCATTCTGAGCCAGAGTACGTCCGTCAAACAGCATTAAATCAGAATCCATGCTTTTAATTTTAACAAATCGTTCAGCGTCTTCAGGTGATAATACAATTGTTTTTCCCGTTGCGAGAGGAGCTGGAATAATAAATTCTCCTTTCCCTCTGTCGTCGAAAGTTGTGTGATCAGCAAATTGGTTAATTTTTTTACTTTGGTCTTCTATCTTTGTATTGCCTGAAGGATAGCGGGGGAAAATTGCCGGTTTGCCATCCATCATATAAGTTTTTTCAAAATATGCCGAAGGTAAAAATTCCAAATTAAAACCTGCATTCCCAATAAGTTCTGAAGGAATCGGTTTATCAAGATAAACATTGATTTCAACGCCATTGTCTTTTGCTGCAACATTTATTCTGGAATTAAAATCCAGACTTTCATAACGCAGAACTACTTCAATGCTGTTATTTTTTTCATCAACTTTACGTTCAACAACCTGTGGAACCAAATCCCATTGTTCGGGAGTGTTTTGTAATCTTACAGCGCCGCCGGTTGATGTCCTTACGCCATGATGAATAATTTCTATACCTGCGGTTTTTTCATCAAAAAAGAATCCATTATATTCATTACTAAATACGAACACATTCGCACCCTGAGCTTCGAAATATCCCAGATCATTAATCTGTAATTTCTGAGCGTATAAATTATTCGTAATAGAATATCCAGCCAGAATAAGCACCAGACTAATCAATATTTTTCTTATAAAAGAATCTACCTTACCTTTCAAGACAATCTTGTTCCTAAAAGAAAGTTTACATTTTTCATTTTGTGAGCGCATAAAATACTCCTTGAATTATATAATGATAACTGTTCCTTTAAGTTAAAAAATATCTTATCAATCTGATGCTCTCCTTACAAGAATTTACAAATAACTGAATTTACTCTCTGAACAATAACTGCGCGAACTGATACAACGACCGCCTCCATGTCAACCATTCATGAGAGGTACCAATCGATTCGTAATAATGATACTTCATTCCGATTTTCTCCAGCATATCGCGGAAAGCGCCGACAGATCCTGGAAAGGGATCAGATTCTTTCGTGCCTAAACCAAGCCAGAATACTTTTATTGTTTTATTCAGGGTTTTACCATCCTTGAATTTTCCCTCAAGAAATGTTTCCGAATCGAGAACTTCAGAGCTTGGATAATTTGGTGTACCGCTGAAACCGCCGATGTAATCAAACTTGTCAAGGTTATTCATCATAATACGAATTGTTTGATTAGCTCCCATCGAAAGTCCCGCGATTGCTCTGTGTTCCTGATCAGGAATCGTACGATACTTTTCATCAACCATGGGAATTATTTCATTCATCATCACTTCTTCAAACACCCATGCTGGACGGGCATTTTTATCCGATACCGAACTATCAACAGGTTTAAACGCGTAACCGTTGTCCATAACAATGATCATTGGAACGGCTTTTTTTTTCGCGATCAGGTTATCAAGAATAAGATTTGCCTTGCCCTGATTAGCCCAGCCGGTTTCATCTTCAAATGAACCATGCTGAAGATACAACACCGGATAACGCATAGAAGAATTTGTTTCATAATCAGGCGGCAAATAAACATAACATCTGCGCCATGCATTAGTAATCTTTGAGAAATAAATATTCTGACAAACCTGTCCATGAGGAACATTTTTAATCGCATAAAAATCCTGATCCTGAGCAGGCACTTCAATTCCGCTTCCCCAGCGACCTGCCCCGTAAAAATATAAACTGTTGGGATCGGGAACAGCGGCTCCGTCAATCCAAAGCTGATAGTAGTGGAATCCTTCATCCTGCGGTTCCGATTCACCGGTCCACACACCATTCGAATCTTTTACAAGATCATATTTAACGGCGCTTATATCGAGTTGTACTTTTTTTGCTTCCGGAGCTGAAATACTTGTGCGAACTCTTCCTTCGGAATTAACCTGGGGATAATCCTTTCCCGGCTGATTAGTTGATGAAGGTTTAAAATCCTCTTTCACTTTTGAACTTTCTGTTTGAGCAAAGCAAAGTGAGTTTAGAAAAAATACTAATAACACAAATGAACCTGATAAATATCTTTTCATAAATTTTTCCCCGCTAATCTGCAAATACTAATTGCGCGAATTCATAAAGGCTTCTTCTCCAGCTTTGCCATTCGTGAGCAGTATTGGGAGAAACATAAAAATGAGAGTTGACACCTTCCTTCGCAATCGCCTCTGAATTTCCTTTAGGATCTCCGCCAAAACCTCTTCCGCCGTTTTTCATAGCATCCATTTCACGCCCGCCAAAACTAACAAATACGAGT
>CAZEXO010000129.1:0-10612 GCA_964516545.1 uncultured Melioribacteraceae bacterium | reverse complement strand
GGCGGCGGCCCACGCGATAATATTATTCTTGTTGACAATATTCCTTTCACAAAACTTTCACATTTTGATGAAGGCGGGCTTGAGGGCGAAAGCGCTGGCGGCGGAAGGTTCAGCATTTTTACAACAAGTCTGATTGATAACGCAACTTTTCATGCAGGTGGATTTCCTGCGCGTTATGGCGGTAAAAATGCTTCCATAATTAATCTAAATGTAAAGGAAGGAAACATTAATGACTGGACGATTTACGGTCATTATGATTTGTTCGGATGGGAAGCAAATTACGATGGACCAATTCCTATCAATGATAAATCCGGGTTGATAGTCTCAGTGCGGCAAATAGATTTCAGTACGATATTTAAATTAATCGATGAAGAAGGGCACGGCAATCCAAAGTACACGGATCTGATTATTAAAACAACCACTGAATTAAATTCCTCAAATAAAATTTCTCTGCTTGGAATTTATGCTGATGATTTTTACACGCGCACGGTCGAAAATATTTTTCAAAGTGATAATCTTAATTCCAATGTATTATCCAATCATAAAAATTACCGATATCTTCTCGGCGGCAACTGGCGTCTTCTCTTCGGCGATCTTGGATTTCTTTCTTCTTCCGTTTATTACTATTATGATTATCTGAAAACAATCGATGGACGTGTAAATACTGCGAATGATTTCGGTTTAACTCCGAATAAAGACAATGCTTTTTTCAGAGAGAATATTTACAATGACTTACGTTCTGATAAAACCTTCGGTTACAAGTCCGATTTAACACTGTCTGTCAGTAAAAATGTCGATTTGTATTTCGGTATCGAACAAAAAATTAATCATTTCGATCTCGACATGAGACTGAATGGAATGGATACGCTTTTTGTTTTTGGTAAAAACGATATCCGTCCGCCCACTCAAAATTTTCTGATAATTAATCCTGATGATTACAATGCGTCAACCACTTTAAAAAATACTTACTCGTCCACTTATGCTGAGGCTTCCTTCGATTTTGGAAAACTCACAGTGAATCCCGGACTACGATTCGAACATTATTCCTACAACCGGAGCAATTATTTTTCACCACGATTAAGCCTGAGATATCAAATTAGTCCGAAAGTTACCATAAACGCCTCAACCGGTATTTACTATCAGATGCCGGAACTTTATTTGCTTTCAATGGATAGTTTCAATTCTGATTTGAAGAATGAAAAGGCGTATCATATTATTCTCGGTACTTCAGCTTACCTGACAAATGATATAAAACTTTCTCTTGAAACCTATTATAAAAAGCTTGAGGATGCTGTTGTCAGGCAAGACCGGAATGATTTGAAATTTGCCAATAGCGGCAACGGCTGGGCAAGTGGAATTGATTTGAGTCTCGTTAAAAGATTTGCCGATGATTTTTACGGTCAGCTCAGTTACTCTTATACCGTCAGTAAACGGAATGACAATGACGGCGGGGGCGAGTATGATTACGCTTTCAGCAAACCTCACATGTTCAATATTATGGGCGGATACCAGATAAACGAGGAATGGTCGGTTACTGCAAAATGGTATATTACTTCAGGATATCCGGTTGATAATTACATCATCAATGAAGATGTGCTGAACAACTCTAACAAATTACGCTGCTCAAAAGAAGTAACCGAAAAAAACGGGCATCATCTGGACCCAAACCACAGTCTAAATATTCGCGTTGATTACAGAACCCAATTCGAGTTCTTTGCACTTAATTTATACGTAGATGTGTTAAATGTTTACGGCGCTAAAAATATAACGCGCGAAGACTTTTTGCCGCAATCCGGTCAAAATTATAATGAAACACTTCAGACTGTTCCAACATTGGGATTCAGACTCGAATTTTAATTACAAACAAAATTATGTATGAAGGATTTCCATCTTTAGAGTGTCGGGGATATTTCTTATTATTGACCTGCAAATATTATTCTACTGATGGAACCTTCACTAATTATAAATATTATTTTATTTGTCGGGGCAGCGCAGGGTTTTTTATTATCCGCGGCTACTCTCGGCATTAAACGTGGAAACAGGACGGCTAACATTTTGTTGGCTGCTTTCATTTTCTTTTTTTCGATGATGATTTTTTTCCATTCTGTTCATGGCTTGGGAGAAAATCCTAATGCACCGCTTTCTCCTGATGAAAATTCATTTCATAATCTGTTCTTTATTTTCGGACCTCTCATTTATTTTTACACTGTCGCTTTAACGAACAAATCATTCACTCTTAAGTGGAAACATGCAGCGCATCTGCTTCCGACATTATTTGGTTTCATTATTGACTTCCTGTTCATTGAGATAAATGCTCCTGAAAAACTTCATAAATTATTCACAGGAATAATTATAGGGTTGGTTGTCGCTCAGTTATCTCTTTGTTTATTCTTTTCATTTAAAGCACTTGGCAAACACTCCGAAGAACTTAAAAAATCATTTTCATCAATTGAGAAAATTAATCTGGATTGGTTACGGTTTCTGATTTCCGCACAGATAATCATCTGGCCGATTGCATTAGTAGTGGAAATATTAGCCCACAATCATGATGCATGGAATTTCATCTGGATACTTGTTTCGATATTTATATCATGGGTTATAAGGGACTCAAACAACCGGCAATATTTACAGGAGCTTTACCCAATTCGAAGGAAGATGAAAACGAACCGAAAAAGAAATACGAGAAATCAACCTTAACAAATGAAATGGCTGATGAATACTTTAAGAAACTTATTAAGTTCATGGAAATCGAAAAAATATATCTTGAAACAAATCTTACTCTACCTGTTCTCGCTGGTCGACTGGCTATGTCGAGCCATCATTTATCTCAAATTATTAACGAGAAAAGAAATCAGAATTTTTTTGAATTCGTTAACAGCTTTCGTATTGAGGAAGCCAGAAAACATCTGTCCGATCCTAATAAAATGAATTTGAATATCTCTGCAATAGCTTTTGAATCAGGATTTAACACATTATCATCGTTTAACTCGGTATTTAAAAAATTTACCGGACAAACCCCTTCACAATTCAGAAATAATTCATAATTATCTCCTTTCCGGCTTCAAACCTTATAAACGTGTAAATCAACCTTATCAGTCCGGGAGATCAACTTTCCTTTCTTGCATTTCTTTGTCCCATCATTTTTTAGTATTGGAGCCAAAATGAGTTACACAAAAAAACTATTCGCTGATTTCGCACCCTATTTGTTTTATGTTTTTATTGTTTTCGAAATAATGTTTATGATCAGTCCCGCCGCGCTGTATTATTACTCAGCCTACGGACCGGTTTTAAATTTTCTTGGTGATTTACCCGGCGGTGACTGGCTAACGGCATTTTTTCTGCCGCATTTTTCACACTCAACAGTGGGATTTTTTAATTCGCTTACCTCAATCGGGTTTATACTTTTTTTTATTGGTCTGATTTTTTTTATGATTTGTGCGGGTCACATCTATTTTTACAAATTCACGAAACGTGGCGCTGTTACAAGAGGAATTTATACTATAATCCGGCACCCTCAATATAGCGCATTAATGTTGATGGGTTTGGGCACTTTATTTATCTGGCCGAGATTCTTCATTTTAATTTCTTACGTCGTCATGTTGATACTTTATTACTTGTTGGCGCGTAAAGAAGAAAAAGAATGTGAAAATAAATTCGGCAGAACTTACGTATCGTATAAAAATGCCACTTCAATGTTTTTACCGGGCGATAAAATTGTCACTGATAAACTCGCAAAAGCGTTGTCAAACCTTCCTGCAAAACCACTGACAGGATTAGCAATCTCTCTTTTAATCCTTTTTATATTTATCTCGCTTGGTTTTTGTTTTAGAAATTTTTCAATAACAACTGTTCAGATACATTATAAAGGTAATAGCGCAACTGTTGCGACTCCTGAATTAACTCAGGAGGAATTCAATAAGATAATTGAAATAACCGAGCAGGATCCGAAACTTATTTCCTCACTTCAGAAAAAAAATATTAGTAAAAATATCGTTATGCTGAATTATATCGTACCGCAGGAATGGATATTACCTGATATTCCCATGGATTATGAAGCAACAAACCGACAGGGACATATTCAACCGGCCGATTTTAAAAGAAATTTGTACAAGCTTCTCTTTACAAAAGTTGAAACTCCCTCGGGAAAAAGATATGAGGGCGTCGACATATTAAAAAATGTCCGCAGACGAATTCCCCTTTTCACAGCTTACATTGACCTTAATTTGAACAAGGTTACAAACATTAAAAACACTCCGGCAACAGTGCTGTGGGGTGATATTCCAACACCGATATTTTAACAAACAAAACACGGAGATAAAATGAAAGTTTTTTTAACAGGCGCAACCGGATTACTCGGTAGTAACATTGCTTCTGAACTTATAAACAGAAACCACGAAGTTAAAGCTCTTGTCAGAAACATTGAAAGAGGACGAAAATTAATTAACTCAGAGACTATTCTTGTTGAAGGCGACTTGAACAATATCTCTTCCTTTTCCGCTCAACTTTCCGGCTGCGATGTTTTAATTCATGCCGGTTCTGTTTACGGCGAATTCTATAAAACCGAAAACCTTGAAAATCTTTTTAAAATTAATGTTCAGTCAACATTACAATTACTCGATGAAGCTTATCAGAAAGGTATCAGAAATGTTGTTTATATAAGTTCATCGGCTGTGCTGAAAAGTTTACCGAACAGACAAACAGATGAAAGCAATCCTTACAATGAGGAGACAACTGACCCATACTTCAAAAGTAAAGTGGATGCTGAAAAAGCGGTTTTAAGATTTTCACGCGCCCATTCTGATATGAGAATTGTTTTTATTCTTCCTTCGGTTATGCTGGGTCCGGGTGACAGTTGTCCATCACCAACCGGTAAATTCATGCTGAACTTTTTGAAGGGTAATCTGAAATTCAATTTACCCGGAACGATGTGCATTGTTGATGTACGTGATGTAGCCAATGCTGTGGTTGAAGCAATAGTAACAGGCGGAAATGGTGAACGATATTTAGTCGGCGGAAATTTATACACGCTTGAAAAATTATTCAATACACTTGCGGATGTATCGGGAAAAGCAAGACTGCCGAAAACAATATCTGCAAAAAAACTTCTTTTCCTCTCTTACATCATGTTGTTGATAAGTAAAATTTCCGGTAAGAAGCCGCCTTTAAAACCCGGAATCATTAAAAGACTTACGGAAAATTTTTCTTACTCTTCTCTGGAATCGGAAAAAGTACTCAAGGTAAAATTCCGTCCTATATCTATTACCATGAAAGACATGTATGAATGGTTCCAACAAAAAAATATGATTGATTAGCAAGGATTCAAGACTATGCAAAAAAATATTCTTTCAACAATACTATTTCTTATTATGATAAATTTATTTTGGAATTGCGTTGCTTCATACGAGGGTATAATTTCAGATCATTTTGATGGTTCGGAATTTTTTAATCCTGAAACAACCGGACATTCATTCTGGGACACGATCACATGGTTCTGGGAAATGGATAGTTATGATTGGCCGGAATGGATAGAAAATAAATCGTACCCTTTCCCTTTGGATTATGTTGAAAGCGGAAAATTCAAAATTACATTCGTGAATCATGCTACAATGCTGATCCAGCTTGACAGTATTAATATTCTCACCGATCCGGTGTGGTCGGAAACGCCGAGTCCTATTTCATGGCTGGGACCACGACGAGTGCGCGCACCCGGAATTAAATTCGAAAATCTTCCTCCAATTCATGTAGTGTTAATCAGTCATGATCATTATGATCATCTTGATCTTCCTACTTTGGAAATGCTGGTTGAAAAACACAATCCGATAATAATTGCCGGACTCGGAGTAAAATATATTCTTGATGACAATGATATGACAAATTCAGTTGAGCTCGACTGGTGGGATGTTTTTGATCTTCCCGAATCAGAAATAAAAATTAACTTTGTGCCCGCGAGGCATAATTCGGGGCGCGGATTATTCGGCGGCAATTCCACCTTATGGGGGGGATTTGTAATCGAGAGTCCGTGCTCGCGAATTTATTTTGCCGGTGATACCGCGTTTGGAAATTTCTTAAATGATATTGCTGAAAAGTATGACTCATTTGATCTGACAATTCTTCCTCTTGGCAACTATGAAAAAAGATGGTTCATGAATGATCAGCATATGAATCCCGACGAAGCGGTGCAGACTCACATTTTACTAAACTCAAAACAGAGTGTGGGAATTCATTACGGAACCTTCGAAGAACACCCGGAACAGGCTTATGATGCACACGAAAAACACCTGGATTCAGCTCTCACTAAATACGATATTGATTCGAATAAATTCCGGATACTCGATTTCGGAGAAGGAAAAACAATACATCTTAATCAATAGATATGAACCTGTTCTTATCAATTAAGCTCAATCAATCCGGGAAGTACTCTAAAGTCCGGGATCGTATTTTATAATTCCTGAGTTGACAATCATTATTTACTATGTGAATAATATTTATCAAATTTGTACGAGATTTCCTCAAAAACATTCTGATAAATGAAACTAGAGCTAATCGACATAATATTAATCGTACTATTCTTTCAGTTAATAACGATTACTCCATTTTTACTTTTGGATAAAAAAGGCAAAATTCTTCCCAAAAGAATATTGGGCATATTGCTTCTATCAAAAGCATTATGCTTGACTAATTTCATTTGCCAACAGCTCGGAACGTTTAGTGTGGAATATTTTCCACATCTTTTTTTTATCGGTACTTCTTTCACATTGTTGTGGGGTCCAACAATTTATTTTTATACAAAATCGTTGACCATGCCGGATTTCAAACTAAAACCCGTTTTGATTTTACATCTTGTTCCGTTTTTTATTCACTTAACTTATATGTCATTTGTTTTTCATTTTCATGGAACCGCATTCAAACAAAGATTCCTGCTCGCAGGAGGAAATTTTCATCCATTTTATATTCCTGTTTATGATATGGTTCTTTTAGTAACAATATTTATTTATTTACTGCTATCCTTCTTCTTAATTGAAAGATACAAGAAAAAGATCAAGGATAATTTTGCTTCTACAGATAGAATTGATCTCAAATGGCTTTATTTTGTTCTGATCGGATTTTCCCTGAAATTTATTTTTGATATATGGTTCGTTTATGACTCAAATGTAAATCTTAGGTTCAATGTTACGGCACTTTACGCGTCAAGAACAGTTCTGTTTATCTTTCTGAATTATATGATTTATAAAGGTTTTCAGCAGAAAAGTATTTTTGAAGGTGCGGAAGAAATAAAAACAAGTAAAAAACTTTCTCTTTCACAAATTGTCCATGAAAATTACAAAAATAAATTGCTCGGCTTCATGGAGAATGAAAAGCCTTATCTTGATCCCGATCTCACTCTTCTAAGTCTGTCTGAGCAAGTGAATATTCCTTCACGATCACTATCTGAGGTTATCAATTTCGGTTTGAATCAAAATTTTTATGATTTTGTTAACAGCTACCGTGTTCGTGAATCGGAAACTCTTCTTTCACAGGCGAATTCAAATTATAAAACAATTCTGGAAATTATTTTCGAATCGGGATTCAACAGCAAATCTTCATTTCACAAAGCATTCAAAAAACATAACGGTCTCACACCTACGGAATTCAAGAAACGCAAAGCCGTCTGAAATTAAAAATTTTTACCGTATTCTGAAGAAAATGGTATTCCTAAATGCACTCCCCCTTTTGACGGACGATATTTCCTTCTTATCAGATTAATTTTCAACCGTATCTTAAACAAAATGAGGGGAACATGAAAAAATTTATCAAAGTAATAGTTGGCGCAATATTTTTATTTTCAACATTTAATATTTTATTCGCGCAAACATCAGGTTCAGTTTCGGAAAATATTATTTGGCAGTTTACAGCATCGGGGGCAATAAATTCATCACCGATACTTCATAACGGAATAATTTACATTGGAAGCAACGGTAAAAATCTGTACGCATTAAATTCACAAACCGGTGCAGAGATTTGGAAATTCAGTACTCCAAAAATGATTCGGTCAACACCGGCTATAGCAAACGATAAAATTTATATCGAAAGTGGAAATGTACTTTATGCACTAAATCTTGACGCTCAACAGCAATGGCAGTTTGATTTATATTCAACAAACCTTCATGAGTATATTGATAACTGGGACTATTTTCATTCATCACCAAACATAGTAAACGGAATAGTCTTTATCGGTACTGAACACGGTCTTGTTTACGGAATTGATGCTGAATCCGGACAGGAACAATTTAAAATCGAGCTGGCAAACCACAACATGATCAGAACAAACGTATTATTTGAAAACGGGAAGGTTTATTTTGGTGATTGGGGCGGATACTTTTACTGTTATGATTATTCATCAAAACAACCAATATGGACATTTGATGCCTATTCAATACGCGCCTGGAATGGAGGTGCTCAAATATCCACTTCTCCTGTTTTAGCTAACGGAAAAATTTATTTTGCCGGAAGAGGATCGGTACTGTATTGTTTAAACGCAGAAACAGGTGATATGATCTGGAATTTCCGAAGCCCGACAAATCAATGGCTGGTCGGAGGACCGATGTATAATGACGGTAAAATATTTTTAGGATCTTCTGATCAAAAATGGTTCAGAGCATTTGATGCTGAAAACGGTACTATAATATGGGAAAAGAAAGTTAAGAATAACATATTCAGCACAGCCTGCCTTTGCGGTGACATTGTTTATTTCGGTACAGGTAGCGCCTACGATAATAATCAGGGTGAAGTAGTCGCCATGAATAAAAACACCGGTGAACTTGTTAATGAATATATCATGGGTACAAATGTACATTCATCACCACATGTAGATAATGGAATAGTATATTTTGGAACTGCACGAGGTGTTGTATATGCACTTAATGCTATACCGACAACCAACATTGAAAATAAAACAGGAATAATAGATTCTTTCGAGCTCTATCAAAATTATCCAAATCCTTTTAATCCCCAAACTAAAATTACTTATCTACTGGCAGAATCGGGAAATGTTTCCCTGATCGTTTATGATACTGTGGGCAACGAGGTTAAAACACTTGTCGATAAATATCAAAATCCCGGTAAGTATGAAATGAATTTCAGCGCAAAAGATCTTGCGAGCGGAATTTATTACTGCACTCTAAAACATAGATTTCTTTCGCAAACTCGAAAAATGCTAGTACTGAAATAGCTTGGCAGCCTGCATTTAGGAGTGACACATGTAAATTGGTGTCACTTCCATTTCATAAGTGATATATTTCTCTTATCTTTTCGAGAGTATTTTTCTTTCCGAATAAATGGGGATTATAATTATGAACAAATCAAAATTATTTTCAATCTTTTCTTTATTCTTTATACTTCTTTTTACAAGAGGAATTCAGGCTCAGGAACAGGATACAATTACGGCTTTTGGTTTCACCGCAATAAAAGCCGGCAACAATGTCTGGCGGATTGATGATCACAGGAATGATAATTTTTATCTTGTTGAAGGAAAAGAGAGAGCACTTTTAATTGATACGGGAATCGGCGCGGGTGACTTGGAAAAATTTGTTAAATCTCTGACTAACTTACCATTACTTGTTGTGAATACTCATGCTCATGGTGATCACATTAACAGTGATTTTCAATTTAAGGAAGTCTACATTCACCCGGATGAAATTGAAGAGGCTGAACGAAATTTGACAAAAGAGAATCGGGCAAATGTTATCAGCAATATCCTGAAAAATAATCCCGACTATGGTGAAGAAAATATTTTGGAAGTGAAAGAATATTCGAAACCGGATTTTATTCCGATCGACGAAGAATATATTTTTGATCTTGGTGATCGTAAACTTGAAGTAATTGTAACACCCGGACACACTCCAGGATGTATTTGTTTGCTTGACAGAGAAAATAAGCTACTCTTTTCAGGAGATAATAATTGTCAGCATATTTGGCTGTTCATGAATAACTCAACCTCGGTTGAAACATATTTCAAATCACTCGAAAGACTTATGACATTCTCGGAACATTTCGATACAATTTTTCCGGGACATCTTGAGCCGATGGGAAAAGAATATCTTGACGAAGTACATACTTGTGTGAAAAGTATTCTTGACGGCGAATGTGAACCGAAACCATATCAGTCTTTTGGAGATAATGTTAGACATTGTACTTATAAAAGAGCAATCGTTGCTTTTAATCCGGAAAATATTTTCGATAAAAATTAAATAGATTTATCTATGGGGGTATATTAATGAACAAACTAATTAAGAAAACATTCGTATTGTGTGGATTTTTTTTCATCTTCACTTTTTTTGTCAACGCTCAGACAAGTGAAAATAATAATCGGGCATGGTTCTCATCAAAACAAGTTGCAGAAAATGTCTGGTGCATCAATGACCATGGCTCGGATAATATTCATCTTGTTGTTGGTAAAGAGAAAGCATTACTCATTGATACGGGTATCGGTGTTGCCGACTTAAAATCTTATGTAAAAACTCTAACCGACTTACCAATAATTGTAGTTAATACACACGGACATCCCGATCACAGCGCCGGAAATTTTCAGTTTGAGGAAATATTCATTCATCAAAATGATTTTGAACTAGCGGAT
>CAZEXO010000128.1:0-10754 GCA_964516545.1 uncultured Melioribacteraceae bacterium | reverse complement strand
AACTAACTTATCATGTTCTCGAAGAACTAAACGTGAAACCAAATATCACATATTTGGCAAAGCTTAGAAATTCCTATTCGGAGGAAAATCAGTGAGCAACGTTGATTACACACATGAACTATCTGTAATAGAAGGTCGTCCTCCTTTACGAAAGATTGATGAGGATATCATCCGACCCCTGGAAACCAGACCAGACAGGAAATATTATATGGCTCTGGCTGTTACTCTTTCGATGCTCACAATTGGGGCAATTGGGCTTGCTGTTTCTCTTTTCGAGGGAACCGGAATGTGGGGAAATAATAATCCGGTTGGCTGGGGTTTGCCTATAGTTAATTTTGTTTTTTGGGTTGGTATCGGACATGCCGGAACGTTAATTTCAGCAATTTTATTTTTATTCAGACAGAAATGGAGAACCGGTATTGCCCGATTTGCTGAGGGAATGACCATTTTTGCAGTTATGACCGCGGGAATTTTTCCGATTATACATACTGGTCGTCCTTGGCTTGCCGGATACTTGTTGCCTTATCCAAACCAACACTCATTATGGGTCAACTTCACCTCGCCATTGTTATGGGATGTATTTGCCGTGACAACTTATTTTACGGTATCGGCAATCTTTTGGTACGTTGGATTAATACCAGATCTAGCTGTTTTGAGGGAAAAAGCAACAAACAGGGTTAAGAAAATCATTTATTCGGTTTTTAGCCTGGGTTGGAGGAATTCAAATCGTCATTGGCAGCATTATGAGATGGTTTATTTAATTCTTGCCGGATTTGCAACTCCTCTTGTTTTGTCCGTTCACACGATCGTTAGTTTTGACTTCGCGGTTTCAATTTTACCTGGTTGGCATACAACAATCTTTCCTCCGTATTTTGTTGCAGGCGCGGTTTTTTCAGGTTTTGCGATGGTACAGAATGTACTGATTTTTATCCGTAAGATTTTTAATTACGAATATATTATTACAGTTGATACACTTGAACGAATGAATAAAATTATCATGGCAACCGGCATGATGGTAGGTTATGCTTATGCAATGGAATTTTTTATCGCATGGTACAGCGGCGTTCAGCCGGAACAATTTACATTTTTAAACAGAGCATTCGGTCCTTATGCATGGGCATATTGGATAATGGTATCATGTAATGTGATTTTCCCGCAATTGTTCTGGATAAAGAAATTCCGAAGATCTATTCCGGTAATGTTCGTTATCGGGATATTTGTAAATGTAGGTATGTGGTTTGAGAGATTTGTAATAACAGTTACTTCATTGTCAAGAGATTATTTACCCTCGAGCTGGGCATATTATATGCCGACACTTGTCGACATTGCAATTTTAATAGGAAGTTTCGGGCTCTTTTTTACATTACTTTTATTATTTACGAAGACTCTCCCGGTTGTATCTATTGCCGAAGTAAAAGCTGTGATTGAAGGTTCACAACCAAGCCACAAGGACAATGACTGATGATGGAAAAAGCATTATATAGTATTAATGGGTTATTTGATTCACCTGATAAAATAATTGCTTCTGCTGAAAAAGTCAGTTCTCTTGGGTACAAAAAGTTTGATGTTCATACTCCGTATCCGGTACACGGGATGGATAACGCAATGAAACTTCCTCCTTCAAAGTTGGGATATGCGGCTTTAATTTTTGGTCTCACGGGAACACTTACTGCGCTTCTGGTAACCTATTGGATGTCGGTTATTGATTATCCAAATATTATTGGCGGGAAACCATTTTTTGCCTTTCCGGCATTTGTACCAATTCTTTTTGAGGTGACCGTACTTGCGGCTTCTGTAGCGACTGTCTTTACAATGTTATTCTTCTTTTTCAAATTCCCAAATAACAGCCATCCGCTTCATGATACAGATTATATGAAATCAGTCTCGTCGGATAAATATGGAATATCAATACAGTCTTCCGATCCGATATTTGATGAGGACAAGGTAAAGATTCTTTTATCGGAATTAGGCGCAATAATTATTGAACCGATTTATTGGGATACAGAAGAATTTTCTCATGAACATAAAATATTCCAGCTAAAATTTATTGGATTGCTCATTGTTTTATCTGTTCTCACTTCCGGGGGAGTTTATTTTGGATTAAATAAACTTATGTTTTTAGAGCCTTTTACCTGGATGATGGAACAGGAAAAAACAAATCCTCAGGAAATGAATACTTTTTTTGCTAATGGAAACGGGATGCAGAACCCGGTAGAAGGAACCGTCGCCAGGGGATTTTTGCCTTATCAATTCAGGAATGATCCCGAATCAGCCGGAAAGTATCTTGTTAATCCGCTATTACCGACCAAAGATAACTTTGTACTTGGGAAAAGAAAATTCGATACGTTTTGTTCTCCCTGTCATGGTGGTTTTGGGGAAGGAGATAGCAGACTCCGTGGAAGATTTCCTAATCCTCCGACTTTGCATTCTCAAAAGGTAAGAGAATGGAGTGATGGCAGAATTTATCATGTCATTATGGATGGACAGAATGTTATGCCTTCTCATGAATCTCAATTGGATGAAGAAGAAAGATGGGCAACTATATTATATATAAGGGCTTTACAGAGATCTCTTAATGCCAAGGAGACAGATTTAGAATGACATCTGATGAACAAAAAATTGAATATAACAAAAAATCACTGCCAACCGGAGTTCTAAAAATAGGTTGGGGGTTTGTAATTATTGGAATAATAATTGTGATAATCGGTTATATTGCTGATCCCATTAGAAGTGCATTCAATAATGTGATATTGCTCGCATTCCTGACTAGTGTCGGATTAGGTTCACTTTTCCTTATTGTGATTGAATATATAAGCGGGGCTGTTTGGAGCACTCCCTTTAGAAGAATTACAGAATTCTTAGGAGCTGTTATTTTTACAGTACCAATATTAGCAGTGCCGCTTTTGTTCAGTCTGCACGAAATATTTCACTGGACTCATACTGAACAAGTTCTTCAGGACAAAATTCTGAGCGGAAAATCAGGTTACCTCAATGAAACATTTTTCATCATCAGGCTGGCTGTTTTCTGGATAATTTGGATGTTTTTTTATTTAAAAATTACTCGTAACTCAATACGACAAGATACATTAAAAGATTCACTGATCACCAAATCTAACATAAAATGGTCGGCTATCTTTTTACCGTTTTTCGCTATTACAATTACTTTCTTTTCAATTGATTGGCTGATGAGTTTAGAACCGCATTGGTTCTCAACAATTTTTGGCGTCTATTATTTTTCTGGAACAATCCTAACTGCATTGGCGATTACAACTTTTTTATCGGTAGAACTGAATGAAAAAGGATACTTGACAAAAAGGGTTAAAAAAGACCATTATTATAGTCTGGGAGCATTACTCTTCGCATTTACAAATTTTTGGGCGTACATCGCTTTTAGTCAGTTTTTGTTGATTTACTATGCAAATCTCCCGGAAGAAACTTTCTGGTTTCTGAATCGTTGGGAAGGAAGTTGGATGCTTGTAACGATTTTTCTTGTAATCGTTCATTTTATTGTACCATATTTTGGATTGTTGTCCCAACCATCAAAGATGAATCCTAAACGCTTAAAAATAATGTCTTTATGGATATTATTCGCACATATGGTTGACTTATATTGGCTGGTAATGCCAACATATAATCCGAGCGGGCTGTTATTTAGTTGGATAGAGATAGGTTTTCCATTGCTTGCTATTGGAATCATAGTTTTAGTTTTTGTGTATATATCTAAAAATAAAAACCTAATTCCAATAGGTGATCCGAAACTTAAAAGAGGTTTAGATTTTAGATTATAGGAAATTATGAATAAATTAAAAGAAGAAATCGATTTCAGGGATTTGTTAAAGAATCCTTTAAGACTTTTCGGGTGGATTTATCCGGTAATCCTTGCCTTGTTAGTTTTAGCTGGAATCTATTATCTAAATAATTCCAATGAAATATCTTTTAATCAGGTCGAAACAACTATTGGAAAACAAATCGCAAATGAAATACCACGTAAAAAAGGAACAGTAATTCCAGCATTCGATTTATCAAAACTGAAGAGTCCCGATTTGGAGTTCACTGAAATAGGAGAAGAATTATATGAAACAAATTGTTCATCCTGTCATGGATCAAATGGATTAGGAGATGGTCTGGCAGGTACTTCAATGAATCCTCTTCCCAGGAATTTTTCTGAAACATCAGGATGGACAAACTCACGGGATTTCATAGGAATGTATAAAACCCTTGAGGAAGGAATTATTCAGAACGGGATGGCATCTTACGAGTATATTATTCCGGAACAAAGATTAGCTATCTTGTTTTATATAAGTGAATTAGCAAATATTCCTGATGTAACTGAAGAACAGATTTCAGAATTAGATCTGACCTATGGAATTTCGAGGGAAATTACAACTTCGAATACGATTCCTGTGAAACTTGCAATCGATAAAATTTACGAAGAACGTAAAATTGTTTTGGATAATCTTGATGTTGTGAAAGAATTAATAACTCTTTCTGATAAATATGCTCTAATCAGTATCATTAAAGAAAATTTAAGAGATATAGACAGGATGCTGAACTATTTATCTTCTGCTCCTACATCACTCAGCTACCAGGATTTCAAATCAATTATTCTTAGCGATCCCGGACTAATTGGATTTGATATAAGTGTGATAAGGATGGAAGAAAGCGAATTACGAAACATTTTTGAGGGATTGAATAAAATTAAACAAAAAATGCAAAATGACAACTAAGTTAATATACTTATTTATAATAATTTATCTCTGTCTTTTCCATTCGATGATTATCAGTCAGGATCGTAGAATTGAAGCTGGGATAGATGAGAAATTAGGAGACTTTCTTCCCGTGGAATCGGTTTTTACTACTTCCGATGGAGATTCCGTAAGTCTGGGTAATATAATTAACAAACCTACCTTGCTGGCTTTAGTTTATTATGAATGTCCGGGAGTTTGTGCTCCACTACTTACAGAATTAGCATGGGTAATAGAAAAAATCAACCTGATTCCAGGCGAAGATTTTCAGGTAATATCATTGAGCTTTGATCATCACGAAGGTACGACAATCTCCAGCAAGTGGAAAAAAAATTATTTCAAAGGTATGAAAACAACTTTTCCGGAAGAAGCCTGGATTTTTTTGACCGGAGATAGTCTGAATATTAAAAAAGTAACTGACGCCGCAGGTTTTTATTTTATTCCAAACGAAGAAGACTTTATTCATGCAGCTGCGTTGATAACCATATCGCCGAAAGGTAAAATTTCCAGATATGTTTTTGGTCTTGAGTATAATCAATTCGACTTAAAAATGGCTCTTCTGGAGGCAGATGCAGGAAAAACTTCTCCAACAATTAGTAAAATGCTACAATTTTGTTATAGTTATGATCCCGATGGCAGAAAATATACTTTGAACGTTACTCGTATCATCGGGAGTATTATGTTGATAGTAGTTGGAATTTTCTTTGGTTTTTTAACTCTTAAGAAAAAGAAAAGTCAGGAGTAAATGGATGGCTGATGCTGTCATAAATAAAACGAAAAATTTTTATCAGGAAGGCACTACTAAAAATGCTAAAGGAATTTTATCCTGGATATTAAGTACTGACCATAAACGTATTGGAATTCTATACTTAGTGTCAATCACAATCTTTTTTATTGTGGGTGCTATTTTTGGGTTATTAATGCGACTCGAGCTAATTTCTCCCGGCGAAACAATAATGGATGCTCAAACCTACAATCAGACTTTTACGCTTCATGGTGTAATTATGATTTTTCTTTTCATAATTCCTGGATTACCAGCCATATTTGGTAATTTCTTTTTACCCATACAACTTGGAGCCAGAGATGTCGCCTTTCCAAGACTGAATTTATTGTCATGGTGGATTTATATGTTTGGAGCATTTTTAGCTTTGTTATCAATTACTCTGCCTGGAGGACCTGTCGACACTGGTTGGACATTTTATATTCCATATAGCGTAAGAAGCACAACAAACGTATCACTTGCTATTTTTGCAGCTTTCGTTCTCGGATTTTCATCCATTCTCACGGGAATAAATTTTATCACTACTGTCCACAGGATGAGAGCTCCCGGAATGACGTACTTTAAAATGCCATTATTTGTTTGGAGTACTTATGCAACTGCTTGGATTCAGATTATCGCGACTCCGGTTGTCGGCATTACAATACTTTTGTTGATTATCGAAAGATGGTTCGGAGTTGGAATATTTGACCCGGCTTTAGGAGGTGACCCGATTTTATATCAGCACCTGTTCTGGATTTATTCTCACCCAGCAGTTTATATAATGATTCTTCCTGCAATGGGCGTTGTTTCGGAAATTATTCCAACGTTTGCCCGGAGAACCATTTTCGGATATAAAGCTATCGCGATTTCCAGTTTGGCAATTGCCTTTGTTGGTTACCTCGTTTGGGCTCATCATATGTTTACAAGCGGAATGAGCGATATGGCAAGAATGATTTTTTCATTGCTGACATTTATTGTTGCTTTGCCCAGCGGTGTTAAAATTTTCAATTGGGTAGCTACAATGTACAAGGGCTCTATCGATCCCAAACCGCCATTCCAATGGGTGATGGCTTTTATTGTTCTCTTTTCTATTGGAGGATTAACAGGTCTTGTACTTGGATCTTTGGCAACAGACGTGCATCTTCATGATACATATTTTGTGGTTGCTCATTTTCATTACGTAATGTTCGGTGGAACCGGGACAATATTTTTTGCTGCATTGTTTTACTGGTTCCCAAAAATGTTCGGGAGAATGTATAATCTTAAGCTGGCAACCTACAGTGTGATAATATATTTTATTGCCTTTAACGCGTTGTATTTTCCGAAATTTATTATGGGGTATCTGGGAATGCCCCGAAGGTATTACGATTACCTTAATGAATTTACAACGCTTCAGGAAATTTCAACCATCGGCTCTTGGTTGATGGCAATTGCTATTGTGATGATTATCTGGAACCTGATTCATAGTCTGAGACACGGAAAAGTTGCTCATCCCAATCCCTGGGGCGGAGTTACTCTTGAATGGCACATATCATCACCGCCGCCTTTGGAAAATTTCCATCAGATTCCCGTAGTCAAACATGAACCTTATGATTTCAGCCAACTTAAGGAGATGAAGTATGAATCAGAGTGAACATATTCTCAATAATTCTGATGCCCATGTTCATAGAGATGATGTCGGCTCCAGAATGGGAATGTGGCTCTTTCTCTTTACCGAATTATTACTGTTTGGAGGAATGTTTTTGGCTTATGCTGTCTATCGATATCAATATCCTCAACATTTTCACCTTGCAGGAATGGAATTGAATACAGCAATTGGAACAATCAATACTATTATCTTACTTACCAGTTCATTAACAGTCGCGATGTCAATAACAGCTATGCAAAGAGGGAAAAAGTTATTATCCATTATACTTTTATCTGCAACAATATTGTTGGCGCTTTTTTTCCTTGTTAATAAATATTTCGAATGGGCGGCAAAAATTTCACACGGGATTTATCCTGGGTCTGAACAACTCCTGGCGAAACAAAACGGCGAAATTCTGTTTTTCGGACTTTATTATATCATGACCGGATTGCACGCGTTGCACGTAATAATCGGAATGGTAATTTTAGTTTTTATGCTCGTCTTTATCGTAAAGAATGTGATTACAGAAACGAATTATGTGAAACTTGAAAACGGAGGATTGTATTGGCATCTTGTAGATTTGATCTGGATTTTTTTATTCCCCTTGTTTTACTTAATTCAATGAGGAAATGATGAACCGGGAAACTCATAATCATGAAAATCATTCAACAGGTTACGGGATTTATGCAGTAGTTTGGCTGGCATTGTTGGCATTTACCTCGATCACTGTAACAATCGCCGGAATAAGCCTTGGCGCTTATACGCTTTTTGTTGCGCTCACAATTGCTGCCGTAAAATCTTATCTTGTCATTACTATCTTCATGCACATAAAATACGAAGATCCTATTTTCAAAGTATTCATAAGCATCAGTTTGTTTACGTTAGCAGTTATTTTTCTATTAACATATTTTGATATAATTTATCGTTGAGGGAAGGAATGTTCTCAGGTCCAACCGCAAATACCGGAACAGTTGATGCCATAATGTTTTACATCGTGGGAGTCTCTGTCCTTCTGCTTATCGGAATAACAGTGACCATGATATATTTTGTGGTTAAGTATAACAGAAAAAAAGGACACAAACCTGTTGACATTCATGGCAACGTGTGGCTTGAAATTATCTGGATCGCGATACCGACAGTCCTCGTTCTTTCAATGTTTTATTTTGGCTATGAAGGTTTCAAAAGTATGAGAGCAATTCCTGATGACGCTATGGAAATCAAAGTTACTGCGAGAATGTGGGAGTGGGACTTTGAATATAACAATGGCAGAAAATCAGATACTTTATATGTCCCGGTTGGCAGACCGATAAAATTAATCATGCAGTCAGTGGATGTTAATCACTCACTTTACATTCCTGCATTCAGAGTGAAGGAAGATGTGATTGCCGGTATTAAAACACTTTTAGGGTTCACCGCTGATGAAATTGGTGTCTATGATATTGCCTGTGCTGAGTATTGCGGACTTAAACACTCAATGATGTACACTGCCGTAAAAGCTATTTCTGTTGAGGATTTTAATTTATGGCTGGAGGCGGATAAACAGATTTCTGAACCAGTTACTGAAGAAAATTAATAACCGGAGAGTCCAGGTTAAGAATTGAAAAATTGTATTTCTGAACACATAAATGTTTTTCTTGAATTAGGAAAAGTACGTATCACATTTTTTGTGGCGATTTCCACAAGTGTAGGTTACGTTCTTTATAGTAAAGTTATTAATCAGCAAATGGTATTTGTCGCGTTGGGTGTTTTTCTATTAGCGATTGCATCATCCGCAATGAACCATTTTCAGGAAAGAAAAAGCGATGCATTAATGGAAAGAACAAAAAGCAGACCGATTCCATCAGGTAAAATTACGCCTGTATATGCGCTGGTTTTTTCCATAGCTTTTGGAATCTTCGGTTCGCTAATTCTTTTTTTTATTGCCGGATCCATCGCTCTATATCTTGGGTGGCTTGCATTTTTTTGGTATAATGCCGTCTATACACCCTTAAAAAGAAAATATGCACTCGCTGTTATTCCGGGCTCATTGATTGGTGCAATACCACCGGTGATTGGATGGGTTAGCTCCGGAGGAGAAATTTCCGATCCTCAAATTGTTGCTTTTGCTCTGTTCTTTTTTATTTGGCAGATTCCTCATTTCTGGTTGCTGCTTATGCTTCATAATAATGATTATAAACAGGCGGGATTTCCTACGCTGACAGAAGTGTTCTCAAACGGACAGTTAGGAAGAATTACTTACATTTGGATTGTTGCACTGGCAGTAAGTTGCCTGCTGATTCCTTTGTTCAGTATTTCAAAAAGTTATTTTGCTATTAGTTTGTTAATGCTTTCGAGTATTATGCTTTTATTCAAAACGAAAAATATACTTTCAACCATAAATGAGAGAAAAATTTTTCGGAAAGCATTTTTACATTTGAATTTATTTGTGCTGATTGTAGTTACAATATTATCCATTGAAAAACTATTACTGTAAGAGCAGAGGAGTAGGATGGAAATTATCGACAACGCTGTTTTACCTCAGTCATATCATCATCTTGAACTAATAAGGTATTTACTGATTCTTAGTTTTGTGTTATTTCTTTCTTATTCCAGTTTATTAATTGGTACGCTTGGATTTTCATTATGGATGGATCGCAAAGTTTCAAATACTAATGACACCGGATTATCATTCCTTTCGAAAAAAATTATCGACTCTATAACTGTTACAAAAACATTGCCGCTCGCTCTTGGACTCATTCCTCTGGCAAGCATATTTTTCGGCTATGCTCAGTTGATTCAGAATAATTCAGGATTAATATTATCCGGATTAATCTATACTACATTATTTTTTGTCACAGGAGCGTTTTTTACTTATAAATACAAAATGCAATTGCATTATAAAGATATACTCACGCATTCTCTTGAAACAAAAGATGAAAACATTTCACAATCGGTGCAGAAATTATTGAGTGAAACAGTTCATTACAGAAGTTATGGTACTTATGCTTTTGCTTTCCTGGCTCTATCTCTAATTTTCTTCTTTGGCTCAGTAAACGAATCTTTGCTTGGTGCAGACATAAACCCTGATAAAAATATTTTTACTCTCTTTGTTAATGCAGGTGTATGGTTGAATTTTTTTCTCTTCCTGAGTTATACTTATGCATTATGCGTAACTGTTATTTTTTACATTCTTAAGAAAAATGGCGAGAGTGTGATTATAGAAAAACACATCGACACAATAATAAAACCATTATTCGGGAGGGGAATTATTTCCATTCTTATTGCTCTGGTTATTCTTACAATCAGCATGTACTCGTTACCTGAACAATCTATTAATGCTCTCTCGTTTGTGATGTACCTGATTTCAGTTCTTGTGGCTATCATTCCACTGAACATTTTTTATTTCATGGCAAAAAAGATGACTTTCAGATTTTCGGGTTATGCTTTTTATTCTCTCCTAATTTTATTGATTTCATTCGTTGTGAAAGATAATGTGGCATTCGAAACTTCAGCGCGGACACACTTTTTCGCAATGGCTAAACAATACGAAAAGTATCAGAACGAACTGCTTTCGACAATGGGTGTAACAACCGTGGAGATAAACGGTGAAGATATTTATAACGGTAAGTGTATCGCCTGCCAT
>CAZEXO010000127.1:0-10917 GCA_964516545.1 uncultured Melioribacteraceae bacterium | reverse complement strand
ATCACTTCGGTTCATTGGGCAATTGCGATTAAAATATTATCAAGAGTCGCAAAAGTAATTTCCCGCAGAATGAGACATACAACGTCTCGTGTTGTAAGCTTGGGCGCTCAGTACGAAAGCGGACGAACCCGCAACGAACACGACTTGCTGGGTGATCGTGAAGTTCCTCATGAAAGATTTTACGGAATTCAAACACTTCGCGCGATTGAGAATTTTAATATAAGCGGCATCACTCTGAACTTTTTCCCGCAAATAATCGAAGGTTTCGCATATGTAAAAATGGCAGCGGCAAAAGCAAACATCGAATTAAAGCTAATCGACGAAACCACCGGTAATGCCATCGTTGAAGCTTGTCATGATATCATCAACGGTAAGCTGCATTCTCACTTTGTTGTTGATATGATTCAGGGCGGCGCCGGAACTTCTACCAACATGAACGCAAACGAAGTTATTGCTAATCGAGCGCTGGAAATTCTTGGAAAAGAAAAAGGGGATTATAAATTTTGTCATCCGAACAATCACGTGAATCTTTCCCAGTCAACAAACGACGCTTATCCAACCGCCGTTAAAATAGCGCTCTACAATGCAAATAAAAAATTAACAACCGTTCTCTCCGATCTGATTTCTTCTTTCCATGAAAAAGGTAAAGAATTTTCACATGTTATAAAAATGGGACGCACACAGTTACAAGATGCCGTGCCAATGACACTTGGACAAGAGTTTGAAGCTTATGCCGTAACGCTCGGCGAAGAAATACAACGACTAAATGAGAACGCGAAACTTTTTCTTGAAGTTAACATGGGCGCCACTGCAATTGGCACCGGAATTAATTCCGATCCTCTTTACAGCGAAAAATGTATCAAACATCTTTGTGAAATTACCAATCTAAATATTGTGTTAGCTGAAAATCTTGTGGAGGCAACACAGGATACAGGTTCATTTGTAATGTTTTCTTCAGCCGTAAAACGGCTTGCTGTTAAGCTTTCAAAAATAGCGAATGACTTGCGTTTGTTATCTTCCGGTCCGCGCACAGGTTTAAATGAAATTAATTTACCGCCGATGCAACCGGGTTCATCAATAATGCCGGGAAAAGTAAATCCCGTAATTCCCGAAGTGGTTAATCAAATTGCTTTCAAGGTTATTGGAAATGATTTAACAGTTACTCTCGCTGCTGAAGCGGGACAGCTTGAGCTAAACGTAATGGAGCCGGTTATCGTACAAAGTCTTTTTGAATCTATTGAGATGCTGAAGAATGGCATGAAAACTTTCAAACATCGTTGTATCGATGGAATTACCGCTAACGAAGAAAGATGTAAAAGTCTTGTTGAAAATAGTATTGGGTTGGTAACTGCTTTAAATCCTTTCCTCGGTTACGAGACTTCTACCGCTCTTGCAAAAGAAGCTTTACAAAATAATCGTGGTGTATATGAGTTAGTGCTGGAAAAAAATCTGATGTCGAAAGAAGAGCTTGATAATATTCTCGCTCCTGAAAACATGATTAAACCAAGGAAATTGAATTAGATTACATTTTGTTTATGTTATGTTGTGTTTATGTTTTAGCCATTCAAACGCTGCGTTGATTTCTTTTGTCATTTTCTCGGCAAGTTTTTTCAATTCCTCCCCTAAATCATGAACTTTGTCGGGATGATATTTTCCGATAGCTTCATAATATTTTTTTCTTATCTGAGCTTTGGTAACCTTGCCCTCAAGATTTAAAATTTGTCCGTAGTGTTTTGCTTTTTCAAATTCTGTTGCTTTTGTGAGGTCGAACTCATTATGTGTTGATCCTGCTGTTTTTTCGTATTTCTCATACCGCTCATATTTTTCATATTTTTCATATCGCTCATATGTATTGTTATACTTTTCCTTTTTTCTGTTTTCATTTTTCTTTTGTTGTTGGTTTTTTCCGAAGTTGTAAGAATATGGTCCAACAATGTTTTTAACCTCCTTAAAAAGATCCGAGTTTTGCTTGCCTATTCTAACAAGAAAATCCAGAATCGAAATATTTATTCCATACCAGTCTGTGTCTTTTAATTTTTCAGCTCCTTCGACGAGATATTTTTTCGTGGAAGAATCTGTTATCAGCGGTCTTATTTTTTTTATTCTATTGTCTTCAATAACGGGAGAGGCAATTCTTAGAACCTGCGGAACCCATGTATCTTCCAATCCGTAAAGGACCAGATTCTGTAAAATCAAAAATTCGTTTAGAATATTCTCTGCTGAAAAATCATTTAATGGAGATTCAGAATAACACATGCATTGTAAATGACCGTATACCGTGAAGACAAACTCGTTTAGAGTTTGATCGAGATCCATGTTAAACCATTTGATAAAAATCGTGTTCGCAACATTTCCCGTGAAAGCATTCTTAAATTCAATGGATGATTTTATATTTTGACTAAGATAAACGCTGGAGAAATTTGTTAATCCTGAATTTACCGATCCAAGCGCCGCCCAAATCTGATTATATATTTCCTCGTAGATGTTATACGCTTCGTCATATCTTCTTTGATTAAGTAAATAATCTGCGGAGTATCTTAGTTTTGCGATATTGCTCATAACGTTCCATTTTATGTTTTTAAACTAATCCAAAAAACATTTCATTCAAAGAATCAAAAAAATTTTTTCTATTCTTTCAAATTTCTTTTTCATTGTGATTCAAGTCAATTTTTATTTGAACCTTTTTTTTATTTTTCGCGTACCATAACTTATTTATCTTTCAGGGTTGGCGCGATGACAATTGAAAATAAACTTTACAATGATGTTCGTTTGATAAAACAAAAAATAATTTCGCGTGAGCTCGACTTAAGCAATCTTGACTCCATCAAAATAAAAGAATTACTCGAAATTCTCGATTGGTCAGTAGAATCCGAAAAAAGAATCATCGTCGACTTATGCAGGATTGTGAGTGTTCGGGGTGATTCAAATCTGATCACCGGAGAGTAATGCCGCAATCTAATTAAGAAAGAGAGAAATTTTTATAAACCCATCGCTTAATCACAAAGGACTTTACAAAACAAAGTTTCTCCTAACCTTTTTTTAATAACCTTAATAGCCGAGTTACATAAATTTCATAATCTCGTTGTCCTTTTTCGGTAAGAGTGTATTTAGTGGTTGGTTTTTCATTAACGAATTCTTTGTGTGAGATCAAATATCCGTTTTCAATCAATTTCTTGGAGTGAATACTTAAATTCCCATCCGAAGCGCCAGTAATTTTCTTTAATATTGAAAACTCCAATTCTCCTTCAGCAATTATGGCTGTTAATATTGCCAATCTGAGTCTGGAATGAATAACCTCATTGAGTTGTTGATAATCGTATTCCATTTGAGAGTCCTAAATTAATTGTTTTCGGAAGGGAATCTAACAAACACGTTTATCAATCACAAAGGGCTTTATAAAATAAAGTTTATTAATATTAAAAATACCTTCTAATAGCATCCGGTTTATTCGCCAAACCTAAAACTAACATTAATTTAATTCTTGCCTTTTGACCGTTTAAATAATGCGAGAAGATTACGCCTGCTTTTTTTAGCCACTTTCCTGCACCTGGGTAACCATAAATATCAAGAGTTTCCCCCGCAGGGCATCTTGAGGTGAGGACAACTGGAACGCCTTTTTCAATAGCATACTCAATTCCTGCAAACATTTTGGGCGGTACATTTCCAACACCCATTGCCTCAATAATTAATCCTTCAACCCCGGTGTCAACTGAAAACCGAACAAACTTATCGTCTATACCTGCACATGCTTTTATCAAATCCACATTACTATTAATATTGTTTGTGTCAATCGTCTCCAGAATTCTCGGCGCCCTATTGAAAAATATTTTCTCTCTATCAACAAAACCAAGCGCTCCAAAATCAAGACTATGAAAAGTTTCAATGTCGTCAGTGTGCGTTTTTGTTACTTCGCTGGCCGCATTTATTTCGCCCGATAAACAAACAAGAACTCCCAAACCGTGACTATTTTGGTTATTAATAATTTTAATAGCATCCATGAGATTTTTTGGACCGTCCCAATCAATCTCTGAACTTGTTTTCATGGCGCCGATAACAACAATCGGAATCTCCGTTTTAATTGTTAGGTCAAGTAGATAAGCGGTTTCTTCAAGAGTATCTGTTCCGTGTGTAACAATAACACCATCAAATTCATTGATTGTTATCAACTCTTTAATTTTCTTGGCAAGACTAAACATCAATTCGGGTGTCATGTGCGGACCGGGATACATTCCAAAATCATAGACAGAAAGTTTTGCCAATTTTTTTGCTTCGGGAATTAGTTCAAGTAGTTGTTCTCCTTTAAAAAACGGTATTGCACTTCCTGTCTCTTCTTCTATCTTCATAGAAAAAGTTCCGCCGGAAAAAACAACAAGAATTTTTTTCATGTTTTTCCTTGAAAATAAATTTTTTAGTAATCACAAACGATTACAAAAATATCTAAGAATTTGTTTGCAGCAAACACAAATAAATACTATTTTCACCCAACGCAAGGGCGCCGCCGCCAGTGTTGATAACTTGTTGATAAGTGATTTTTGTGGAACGTTTCACACCCGTAAACAAGTGAAAGAGTGTTATTATTTTGTGCTGTTTTTTGTTCTCAAATTCCCACCGGCAGCTCTAAGTTGTTATTTTTAAGGGGATTGGGGCGGTTTTATAATGTTGGTATTTTGTTGATATTTATTTATTGATTTTTTAAAAAGCCCTTGTTTTTTAAAGATTACGAGTTTTTAGTAAATAAAATTTTTGTGGATAATTCTCAATGGAAAAAGAAATACTGTTAACTACTGATTACAAAACGACTTGGAAAGATTGCCTTAAAATTATAAAAGAAAATGTGCCTTTTATAACCTATAACACCTGGTTTTTACCAATTAAACCTATTGACTTACAGAACACAACTCTAAGAGTTCAAGTACCAAATAGTTTTTTTGTTGAGTGGATTGAAGAACATTATAACACCCTTATAAACAAAACACTAAAACAAATAATCGGTGAGTCTGCAAAACTTTTATATCAGGTTGTAGAAGAAAAAGAAAATAACGAAGAACAATCCGCTACAAAAGATAAAAATGATGTTAACCTTTTCTCTGATTCTAATACAATAAATAAAGTTAAACCTATAGAAAGAATCGAAACGTATTTAAACCCAAGATATGTTTTTGATAATTTTATTATGGGTGAGGGAAATCAACTTGCACGCGCAGCGGCAATAGCTATCAGCGAAAGCCCAGGTGAAACGTCTTTTAATCCTCTTTTTGTATATGGCGGTGTTGGTCTTGGGAAAACTCATTTGATTCAGGCTATTGGTAATAAAATTCTAAATTCCTTTCCGAATAAAAAAGTAATTTATTTGTCTTCTGATGTCTTTACTGTTGAATTTGTCGAAGCGATTCAGTCGAATAAAGTAAATGAATTTTCGAGTTTCTATAAAGGAATGGATGTTCTTATTATTGACGACATTCAGTTCTTGATAGGAAAAGAAAAAACACAGGATTTGTTTTTTCATATTTTTAATACATTACATCAATCGGGAAAACAAATTATCCTTTCAAGTGATAAACCACCAAAAGATTTAAAGGGATTAAATGAACGACTGATTTCTAGATTTCAGTGGGGTTTAACTGCCGATGTACAGCCGCCTGATTATGAAACACGAATTGCCATTTTAAAAAACAAAAGCGACAATTACGGAATTAGTCTTGCCGGCGAATATTATGAATACATCGCCCTGAATATTACTTCTAACATTAGAGAATTGGAGGGTTGTTTGATAAAACTGCTTGCAAATTCCTCTCTTGGTTCAAGTGTGATTAATTTTGAGTTGGTAAAAAAAACCGTAAAAGAAATTTCTACCGGGAAAAAAATAAATGTTTCTATAGACTACATAACAAAACTGGTTTGTGAGTTCTTCGATGTTGATGAAAATAAAGTGAGAGAAAAAAATCGTAAAAAAGAAGTTGTTGTCGCTCGTCAGGTTGCTATGTATCTTTCAAAAAAACTTACAAACTCTTCTTTAAAAACTATAGGCTTACATTTCGGCGGCAGAGATCACTCAACTGTAATTCACGCGCAAAACAGTGTTGACCAAATGATCTCGGTTGATGAACACATGAAAAATGCCGTTGGTTTATTAAAAAACAAAATTGAATTAAGCATCTCTTAATTAAAATTTTTAAAATCGTTGAAGGGGTTAAACACCCCTTTTTTTGTGCAAAAGATGTTAAAATGAAATTTTTATTTGTTGATAAGTAACACATTATAAACACGATGTTGATAACAAAATTTTATTAACTAGTTATTCTCTTTAAAAGAAAAAACAAACCTAACACAAGTTCAGTAAAAAGGGTGAGTTACAGAGTTATCAACATATTAACATTATTATTACATCAACCATATTATTTGTATATTGCCGATAAATAATTATAATATGTGTGGGTTGTTAACAGATTTATAAAATTGAAAATAAGATAGTATTTTGGTATTTTTAACCCATAAAATGGAGAAAGATTATGGAATTTAAAGTTAATAGCAAAGAGCTAGAGAAACTATTAACAAAAATAATTCCGGCTGTTCCTACACGTACTCCAATGCCAATTCTTGAAAATCTTCTTTTTGACATTAAGGACGGCCAGTTAACTATTTACGCAACAGATCTTGAAATTTCTTTAAAATCTTCCATTAACATTGTAGCCGAAGAAAATCTCCAAATTGTAGTACCAGCAAAATTACTTTATGATATTGTTCGGTCCCTCGGCGAAACAACTATCAAGTTTGAAATAGGCGAGCATAAAATTAATCTTCAAACTGATTATGGAAAATACACATTAAGTTACCTTGACTCCGCAGAATTTCCGGAAATTCCTTCGTTTCCTTCAGAAGGAGTGCAATCAGATGATATAAGTCATCTCATGATTAATGGCGGAGAGCTTAAAAAAGTATTTGAAAAATCCTCATTTGCTATGAGTAAAGAAGAAATGCGCCCTGCCATGATGGGAACATTATTCGAATTTAGTGATAGCGGTTTACGGTTTGTAGCCACAGACGGACACCGGTTAGTTAATATATTACACAAAAACATAACAACATCTTTGAACGATCAGTATATAATTCCCGAAAGAGCAGTTTCGGTTTTGCTTAAAATCCTTGATGAAAAAGATGTTAAAATATTTTTAACTAAGACACATATATCTTTTACACTTAGCGACATAGAATTAATAACGAGACTCATCGGACAAAAATACCCTGATTATAATAGTGTTATTCCTCTTGAGAACGAGTATCTATTAAAAGTAAAAACAAAAGATCTGAACAATGCAATAAAAAGAATGATGCTCTTTTCAACATCCAACACAAGAAGAGTAAAATTTTCCGTGAGTAATAATAATCTCCAGATATCAGCTGAAGATACGGATATTGGTGCTTCTGGTGAAGAAAATGTTAAATGTGAATATTCCGGAAATTCGATAGATATTGGTTTTAACTCGCAATATGTAAATGACATATTAACACACTTGGTTTCAGAAGAAGAAATCGTATTAAAACTTCACTCTCCTACTAAAGCTGTTATTATTGAACCGACAAAAATGAAGGAGAATGAAGAAATGATGATGTTATTAATGCCAGTAAGACTGAATAGTTAATATGTTCCTTAATC
The DNA here is from genome assembly GCA_964516545.1 of uncultured Melioribacteraceae bacterium. GTDB lineage: Bacteria > Bacteroidota > Ignavibacteria > Ignavibacteriales > Melioribacteraceae > JAHISV01. The sequence goes on along the minus strand of CAZEXO010000127.1, from coordinate 3,263 downwards.
AGGTTGATTTAACAAATTTTAGGTTACATAGCAGGACAAGTATAAATTTCGGCAACAAAATTAATTATATTGTTGGAGGTAACGGACAAGGTAAAACAACAATATTGGAAGCTATTTATTACCTTTGCACGACAAAAAACCTGAATAACAATTTAGATAGTGATGTAATTAGTTTTGGCGATGATTATTTTGAAATCGAGGGTTTTTACAGGAGTCTGGTAGATAATAAGGTTAGAATAAACTTTTTGAGAGACACCAACAGGAAAAACATTTGGTTAGATGAAAAACAAATAAACAGCACTTCCTCTTTTATTGGAAAGTTTCCTGTTGTTACATTAACTCAATCTGATCATATGTTAACATTAGGTTCACCATCAGGCAGAAGAAAATTTGTTGATTCGGTTATTTCGCAATCCAACAACACCTACCTGAAGATACTTCTTGATTATAACAAAACTCTCCGTCAAAGATCATTCTTAATGAACAGGATAAAAGAAACAGACGATAAAACATTGTTTTTTCAATTAGAAGCGTGGACAGAGTTATTAATAAAAAATGGTGTGGAAATTATTAATCATCGAAAAAATTTTTTAGTTGAATATTTAGGATATATAAAAGAAGCTTACAAATTTTTATTAAGCGATAAAGAAACACCTGAAATTTTTTATAGCTTCCTCAATAATGAAAAGGAAGAAACAGAAATATTATTCAGAAAATTATTAAACGAGAAAAAATCTGTCGAATTAAAAAAATGTGCAAACTTAATCGGACCGCACAGAGATGATTTTATATTTTATATAAATAATCTTGAGCTTAAAAAGTACGGATCACAAGGACAGCATAAAACTTTTCAGATTGCCCTGAAGTTTGCTCAGTTTTTTTACATGAAAGATAAACTGGCAAACGAACCTGTTTTTTTAATGGATGATGTTTTTGGTGAACTTGATTCATACAGAGCGGGAAAAACAAGTGATTTTTTAAGAAGAATTGGTCAAGCATTTATTACGCTGACTGATTTTACAAAATATTCTGATTTAGTTGACAGATTAACGGATAGCGTGATAGAAGTAAATAACGGAGCGATTAAGTATGTCTGATAAATTCAGAAACATACACGATATAATTTATGAGGAAAAAGAATTCGAAAAATTAAGATCAACCGTAAATGATTACGAGGTTATAGAAAAGTTCTATGAAATATTTCCGGAGCTTAAAAAAATAGTTGTTCCGGTGAAGATTGTTAAATCAAAACTGTTTATTAAAGTCGATAACTCTGTATGGAGAAGCGAGATAAATTTAAGACGAGAACTATTGATAAAAAAAATAAACAATCATTTAAATAAAGATGTGGTTAAAAGTATTGCATTAATTTAAAATAGGTGAGAATGTGGCAAGCGATTTAGTTCAACAAAATTACACCGCTAAAAATATAAACGTATTAAAGGGACTTGAAGCTGTAAGAAAAAGACCCGCAATGTATATAGGTGATATAAGCACAAGAGGACTTCATCACTTAGTAAACGAAGTAGTTGATAACAGTATTGACGAAGCTCTTGGTGGTTTCAATGACAGAATTAATATAACAATAAACAAAGATGGCAGCGTTACAGTTGAGGACAGAGGACGAGGAATTCCGGTTGATATGCACCCGGTTGAAAAAAGATCGGCACTGGAAGTTGTTATGACAGTCCTTCACGCGGGCGGAAAATTTGACAAGAGTTCTTATAAAGTTTCGGGTGGTTTGCATGGCGTTGGTGTTTCTGTTGTTAATGCATTATCAGAATGGTTGATAGTAGAAGTAAAACGAGGTGGTAAAAAATATATTCAGGAATATGCTCGCGGCGTTCCTAAAGACAAAGTAAAAGAAATAGGAAAAGTAAAACCCGGCGAAAGCGGAACTACTGTAACATTCAAACCCGACCCCGAGATATTCACAAAATCCACAGAGTTTCATTTTGATACTCTCGCCGAGAGAATGCGCGAACTGGCTTATCTTAATAAAGAAGTTACGATAAAAATTAAAGACGAAAGAGATGGAGAAGAAAGCGTGTTTCATTTCAAAGGAGGTATTAAAGAGTTTGTAAAATATCTCGATGAACAACGCGAACCTTTACATAAACCAATTTACATAGAAGGCGAAAAAGATAGTACGCCCGTTGAAATAGCGTTTGAATACAGCGACAGTTTTTCAGAAAACATTTGTAGTTATGTTAATAATATAAATACTCACGAAGGCGGAACTCACCTTGTTGGATTTAAAACTGCGCTTACTAGAACATTTAATAACTATGCCGCTAAAAATAATCTTATAAAAGACAGCAAAAATATCCAGTTAAGCGGCGATGATTTCCGTGAAGGATTAACAGCGGTTATTTCTGTAAAAGTTATGGAACCGCAATTTGAAGGTCAGACAAAAACAAAACTTGGAAATAGTGAAGTAAAATCTGCCGTTGAAACACTTGTTGGCGAAAAACTATCGGAATTTTTAGAAGAAAATCCCGCAATAGCGCGAAAAATAATTGATAAATGTGTGAGAGCTGCCGAAGCAAGAATGGCCGCCAGAAGAGCCCGTGATCTTGTGAGAAGAAAAAACGCGCTGGATTCAATGCACCTGCCGGGAAAATTAGCCGATTGTTCCATCAACGACCCCGAACACTGCGAGATGTATATAGTTGAAGGTGATTCTGCCGGTGGATCAGCCAAACAAGGACGAGATAGAAGATTCCAGGCAATACTTCCAATCAGGGGTAAGATTTTAAATGTAGAAAAAGCCAAACTGAATAAAATTCTAGAAAACAATGAGATTAAAACCATTGTTACAGCAATAGGTGCAGGAATCGGAACTGATTTCGATGCAAGTAAAACCCGTTATGGAAAAATTATCATTATGACTGACGCCGACGTTGACGGGAGTCATATTCGAACATTAATTCTAACATTCTTTTATAGACATATGAAAGACTTAATTACTTGCGGTAAAGTATTTATTGCACAGCCGCCGCTTTATAAAATAAAAAAAGGAAAGGAAGAATTATATGCCTTTGATGATGAAGAAAGAGATAAGATTTTAAAAAGAATAAAAGGCAATAACTCAGAATCAGATGATGAATCAACAACAAAAGGAATAAATATATCACGCTACAAAGGTCTTGGTGAAATGAATCCCGAACAATTGTGGGATACAACCATGAACCCTGAAACAAGAACAATATTGCAGGTTAATCTTGACAGCGCAGCCGCCGCAGATAAAATTTTTGAAACAT
>CAZEXO010000126.1:0-10968 GCA_964516545.1 uncultured Melioribacteraceae bacterium | reverse complement strand
GCAAAGAGCTGTCCGTACACGGTTAGGCACGCTGCGTCCGAAATTTGGAAAGGATGACCTTAACGTTCCTGAAAAATATGTTGGAAAAAAACTACCGCATATGAATTACAGGGCAATTGCGCTTGGTATTTCAACCGGCGGACCGATGTCGTTGCAACAGGTGGTTCCTAAGTTGAAAGAAAATCTGAATATACCCATGTTTATTGTTCAGCACATGCCGCCTAAGTTTACGAAATCGCTCGCGGATCGCCTTGATAATATTTCAAAAGTTAAAGTGAAAGAAGCTGAAGATGGTGAAATTGTTCGAGGCGGAACAGTATATATTGCACCTGGCGGATCACATATGATTCTGAAAAAAAACGGACCGGAACTCACCATTAAAATATCAGATAAACCGGATGATACTCTTCACCGACCGTCGGTGGATGTGATGTTGGATTCTGTTATCAATATTTACGGCAAAAATTTATTAGGCGTTATAATGACCGGAATGGGAAAAGACGGAATGGTAGGCATAAAAAAACTTAAAGAAATCGGCGGATCTTGTCTTGCTCAGAATGAAGCATCATGTGTTGTTTATGGAATGCCAAAAGCAATTGTTGATAATGAACTTGCCGATGTAGTTGCCCCTTTAGAAAAGATTTCTGAAATATTAAATGAGGCTGTTTAATGGATAATTTTGTTGAAACGATTTTTAATGAATATTACGATCAGGCGGATAAACACAGTAACGTAATTAAAGCTCAGGTTGCAGAAATTGCAGGAAAAACAAAGATTTCTGTCGAAGAAGAGAGTTTTGACGGAGTTAAAATTGTGCTTAAAAAAGACGATAAAGACAATCTCAAAGAAATAAAGTTTATCTGCTCGTGTGGACAGACAAAATCAATTATGCTGGATTATTCTGAATAATATCTTTCAGGTGGCTATTATTAGCCACTGTTGTTTTGCAAATCCTTTCAAAAACCCTCAAAACTAACCAAAATAAAGAATTCCTAAATGGCATTCATTTTGAGTAATCCTTACTAACAAAAAGGATTGTGTATGTCGTTTTTAACAAACAAATCTTTAGAAAGCCTTCTTCAGTACAGCAGTGTGAAGAGCAAAGTAATCAGCGAAAATATTGCCAACATCGGATCAAAAGAATATCAAAGAAAAGATGTTCAATTTAAAAGTATGCTTAACAATGAAATTCAGTCAAATATTAAAACCACTAATTCAAAACATTTTGGGGTGTCGGAAGTAACCGGTAAAGATAATAATATTGAAGTTGTGGCTGATAATAGTGATGAACGCTTTTCAGGTGTTAATAATGTTGATATTGACAAAGAAATGTCAGAAATGGCTGAAAATACACTTCGTTATAAATTCGCGACCAAAAAATTAGGAAGCTATTATAAAGTATTACAAAGTGTAATTAAAGGAGAGTAATTATGAAGATAGGCGCTAACATGAGTGGTTTTGACGTAAGCAGCAAGGGATTAAGTATCCAGAGAAAAAAAATGAACCTGATTGCCGAGAATATTGCAAATGCCGATACGGTGAATGCGAAAACCGGAAAACCTTATAAAAGACAATTCCTTGAAGTTGCGAATACCGGAAATAATTTTGCCGGTCAGTTGAACATTGAAGGTGGCAGAATGAAATTGAACATCAGCAATGCCAATCATATATCAACTTCAGGTTCTATCACTCAAACCGGAATTGCCGGCGAGCCGGGCAAAGATATTAAACTTGATGTAAAAGAAGACAAGGCGCAAGGCGATGTGGTTTTTATGCCCGACAATCCAAACGCTGACGCAAATGGTTACGTGGAATTATCAAATGTAAATGTAATTACTGAAATGGTTGAAATGATTTCAGCCAGCAGAAGTTATGAGGCAAATCTTACAGCTTTTAACGCCTCAAAACAAATGGCAAAAGATGCATTGGAGATATAGAATATGAAAATAGGTACAAATTCGGTCGGTAATTATACTCCCAAAATTCATGTGAATAACACTGTTAAAACTGCTGAAACAAAACCAAAAGTTGAAACTGAAAAAAATCTGATCAACAAGCAGGAAAAGAAATTTTTTGCCGAGATGTATCCTGATAATAAAAAAGAAATAATGAAATATCATTTCTATCAAAAAACAGGAAATATGTCAGGTGTTTCCGTCGGTTCATTGTTAGACAGGAGAGGATAAAATGAAAATTAATTCACTGATCTCGATTGCACAGGGAATACCAAAACCGGTCAGCACGGAAAAAACAACCAAAGCTGATTTTGGAAATTTTTTAACCGACATGATTAAAGATGTAAATCAGACTCAGAATGATTCTAAAAAAATGACAGAAGATTTTATTTCGGGTAAAGGTGTTGAAATTCATGATGTTATGATCGCCGGTGAAAAGGCAAAAACGAGTTTACAGTTGCTGATGGAAATAAGAAATAAAACAGTTGATATGTACAAAGAATTAACAAAAATGCAGGGTTAGTAGATGAATAAGAATCCGTTATCGGAACTCCTTGGTATTTTTAACAAACTCGGCTTACAACAAAAATTGGTGCTTGTCGGAGTCGCGTTTGCAACCATTATTCTCTTTGGAATAATAATAATATTTCTGAATGAACCTAATTACACTGTTCTCTATACTAATGTTGAAGAAGCCGAAGCCTCCAAAATTGTGGAAGAATTAACTGCTCAGAAAGTTCAGTTTCAATTAGAAAATAATGGAAGCACAATTAAAGTTTCGGCCGACAAAGTTGACGAGATCAGGCTCGCTATGGCTGCAAAGGGCATACCGAATACCGGAATTATCGGATATGAAATTTTCGATAAAACCACCATGGGTATGTCAGAATTTATGCAGAAGCTGAATTACAAACGTGCCCTCGAAGGTGAATTAGCAAGAACAATTATGCAACAGGATGGCGTAGAAGCTGCAAGGGTTCATATCGTGGTTCCGAAAAAAACATTGTTTAAAAATGAGCAGGATCCTACAACAGCATCTGTTGTGTTAAAATTAAGCAGTACCGCTCAACTGGCTTCATCGAATGTGATTGCCATCGTAAATCTTATATCGAGCAGCGTTGAAGGTCTGGAAAAAAACAGAGTTACGGTTCTTGACACCCGCGGAAGATTACTGTCCCAGGAAAGCGAAGATGACCCGCTTGTTGCAACTTCATCAAAACAATATCAACTGAAACAATCAGTTGAAAATTATCTTACGAAAAAAGCACAGAGCATTCTTGATAATGTATTAGGTCATGGCAATTCAATTGTTCAGGTTGACGCCGAGTTAAATTTCAATCAGGTTGAAAAGACTATACAATCATTTGATCCTGAATCACAGGTTGCTATCAGCGAACAAACAATTAAGTCTGAGAACGGCGGAACTACAATGGTCGATTCATCGGGAGCGATTAGTCAAAACAGTACTATCAATTATGAAATAAGCAAAACAATTGAAAGAGTAATAGAGGGAAGCGGAAATATAAAACAACTATCTGTTGCTACAGTTGTAAATGATGTTGTTCGTGAAGTTGAAAAAGAGGGAGTCATCGAAATTATTAGTGAACCCAGAACTCAGGAACAAATGCAAAAATTACAACAGATCGTTGAAAATGCCGTTGGAGTTAAAGATGAACGAAACGATCAAATATCTCTGGTTAACATTCCTTTTGAAACAAATAATTACGATCAATACGGACTTGAGAGTGAGGAAGCGGGCGATGTATTTTCTCTTGACAACATGGATCAATATTTCAATTATATTCTAGTTGTGTTAGCTATTATTGCCGCGCTCTTTATTCTGAAAGGACTAATGACACGCTTAAAAAACGAAAAAATTCTTATTGGTTCGGTAAGCCCGGGTTTAATGGGCGATAACCTTTACGGAGATCTTGCCTATTCACCTTCAACAGATGCGATGGGTAAAAGAGCGCTTGAACCTTCCGTTTCGCTCGGTCCAAAGAAAAAAGCTTTAATGCCGATCGGCGATCTCGAAGATGAAATTTCAGACGAAGCTGCAAGAAGAAGGCAACGTCAGGATAAGATTTCAAATTATGTAGCAAAAAATCCAATGGATGCCGCAAAATTAATAAATACATGGTTGCACGAAGATGAGTTCTAAAAACCTTGAAGGAATAACAAAATCAGTTTCCGGATTACAAAAAGCAGCGCTTTTGATGATAGCGCTTGATGTAGATACGGCAGCTGAAGTGTTTAAGTATCTTGATCCCACTGAGATTGAAGCTATTTCGGCTGAAATCACACAAGTGAGAAATACGCCATCACAAACCGTTGATATGGTCATGGAAGAATTTCACGGTATGGTTACCGCCCGTGAATATGTTCTTGAAGGTGGTCTTGATTATGCTCAGGCTGTACTTGAAAAAGCTTACGGCGTTACAAAAGCCATGGAAATAATTGAAAAGGTGAAAAGCCTTACAACTCTCCGTGGTTTCGACGTTCTTAAAAAAGCCGATTCGAGTCAGTTGATAAACTTTTTAATAAAAGAGCATCCTCAGACAATTGCTCTTATTCTTTCTCATCTCAGTCCCGATCAAACGGCAAATGCTCTTAAAGAGCTTCCTGATGATTTGCGCACTGATGTTGCTTATCGTATCGCAACACTGGGAAAAATTTCTCCGCAAACTCTTAAGAGAATTGAAAAAGTTGTTGATGAGATGGCGGGCTTAACCATGAGCCAATCAGTCGGTAAAATCGGAGGCACAAAAAGTCTTGCCACGATTCTTAATAGAACAAATGTATCTCTCAGCAAAGAAATTCTTAATGAGATTGAAAAGACAGATGAAGAAATCGCGACTGAAATTAAACGTCTTATGTTCCTCTTTGATGATATTATTCATATCCAGGATAAAGATCTGCAGAAAATCCTGCGCGAAATCGACAGAAAAGATCTTGTGCTTGCTCTTAAGATTGCCGAGGAAAGCCTGAAAGAAAAAATATTCGGCAACATGTCTGAAAGAGCCGCAAATCTTCTTAAAGAAGAATTACAATATATGGGAATGGTTAAACTCAAGGAAGTTGAAGCCGCCCAGGCCAGAATTATTGATATAGTTAAAGAGATGGAAGAAAACGGAGAAATATCCCTGAACTTACGCGGAAACATGGAAGAGGTTTATGTCTGACAAAGTTACTGTTAAAGTTAGTTCGGAGAGCCGAAGACTTGTTCTCAAAAGTAAAACCGGCAATAATTCAGTTGAACAAGAACCGATTGAAGAGGTGATGCAGAAACAGAACGCCATTCATTATCAAAGAGGATATGATGACGGAAGAATGCAGACAAAAAAAGAACTTGAAAATCTTTATACACAAAAATTGCTGGAAAAATTTAACGAACTGCATTTAATTTTTTCTGATTTTGATGAAAGAGTAGTTGAATACGAAAAAGCTTTTGAAAAACTGGTTGTTTCTTTATCGCTGCAGATAGCTGAAAAAATTATAAAAAGAGAAGTGGAAAATAAATCAACAATAGAAAAAAATCTGAAAGACTCGCTCAAAAAAATTATCGGAGCGAACGGAGTTATGGTTCATTTGAGTCCGGCAGATTATGATCAACTAATAAATGATAACGCCGAAATTCTGAAAGAAGGTACTTATTCGAAAATGAAATTTGAAAAGGATGAAAGAATTGAAAACGGAGGATGTTTTGTTGAAACCGAAATCGGCAATGTTGACAGCAGAATTTCAACACAACTTAACGAAATAAGAAAACAACTTGAAACAACATACGCGGAAGAAACTGAATAATGATTTTGGCTGATCAATATATCGAAATGTATTCCAAGGTTTTGGAAAAGACGGAAACAATCCGGGTGAACGGCAGAGTTACGGATGTGATCGGTCTTGTTATAGTATCAAGCGGACCAAATGTTGCGCTTGGTGAAGTATGCTCGGTGATTGATCGTGGGGGAAATGAAGTATGCAAATCAGAAGTTGTCGGTTTCAAAGAAGGAAAAGTTTTATCAATCGCTCTGGGTGAAGTTCACGCGATCTCTCCGGCATGTGAAATATTAGCCAGCGGGAATTCTTTTAAAACACCCGTGGGTGAAGGACTTTTAGGTCGTGTAATTGACGGAATGGGAAATCCCATTGACGGAAAGGGCGACCTGGATATTGCCGGTTACAGAACTATTTATCGGGATCCGCCAAACCCTATGCAGCGCAGAAGAATAGAGCTACCGTTACAAACAGGTATAAGAGTCATCGATGGTTTATTAACTGTGGGCAAAGGGCAGCGTATGGGAATTTTTGCCGGAAGCGGTGTTGGCAAAAGTGTTACCATGGGAATGATAGCCAGAAATACCAACGCGGACGTGAATGTTATCACACTTATCGGCGAGCGCGGAAGGGAAGTAAGAGAATTTATTGAAAAAGATTTAGGCGAAGAAGGATTAAAAAGATCTGTTGTTATAGTTGCAACAAGCGACAAATCAGCTCTCATCAGAATGAAAGGCGCATATCTCGGAACAACTATAGCCGAGTATTTTCGCGATCTTGGAATGGATGTGGTTTTAATGATGGATTCGGTAACACGTTTTGCCATGGCACAACGCGAAATAGGTTTAACAATTGGCGAACCCCCGACAACAAAAGGTTACACTCCATCCGTATTTTCAATTCTGCCGAAATTATTGGAAAGAGCAGGTACAACTGATAAAGGCTCAATTACAGGATTTTATTCAGTGCTTGTCGATGGCGACGATATGAATGAACCAATCGCCGATGCTGTCAGATCAATACTTGACGGACATGTTGTGCTTTCAAGAAGACTTGCTAACCGTGGTCAATATCCCGCTGTTGATACTTTACAAAGCATATCCAGAGTTATGCCTGATATCGTTTCCGAAGATCAGCGTGGAAGAGCGGTAACTTTTAATGAAATATTAACAACTTATAACGAAGCTGAAGATTTGATAAATATCGGCGCATATGTTAAGGGAAGTAACCCGCAGATTGATCACGCTTTGGAAAAAATCAGATTTTTACGCGCATATCTTAAACAGGATATGTATGAAAAATCAACAATGCAGGACACGATCAACAGACTCAATCAAATTATTGAGCCGACATTAGGATAGTGATATGAAAAAATTCAAATATAAATTTGAAACGATCGCAAGGCTGAAAGAAACGCTTGAAAAACAAGCTCAGAAGGAAGTTGCCGAGATTGATCTTGAAATTGATAAATGGAAAATACAATTGCAGAATTTGATGGATGAAGCGCAAAAAGCCCGTAAGGATTTTCCGCTAAAAAAAACTACGGTTTCAGAGGTGAAGTTTGCTAAAAATCATCAACTGATTTTGAAAAAAAGGATTGAAGAAACAAATAAAAAAATATCTGTACTGAATGAAAAACGAAAAGTTAAAATGAAAGAACTTGTTGAAAGAACCAAAGAAAAAAAAATCTTTGAATCGCTTAGAGAAAAACATTTGGAAAAATATATCAAAGAACAGAACAAATTGGAATTGAGTCAGATTGATGAATTTGCGACACAAAAGTTTGTAAGGAGTGAAAGGTGAACTCAAAAGCAGCAGCCTACGCAATAACATTTATTTTCGCGTTCCTTGTGGTAACGGGAACATTATTGCATCTGAATAATTTCTATTCGAATATCTGGAAATTTGATTTTAGTGTTGCAAATCAGGAACCCGAGCAGGAAGTTTTTACAGGGGTGAGCAACGTAGATTATAATAAAATTGAAAAAATGATTCAGAGACAAATTAGCCAGGGGCTCGTCGACACACTTAAAAATGTAACAGGCACCCCGCGGGTAGATACTGTTTACACAAAAATGGTTATGGATAATAAAATAATTGATAGTCTTGTCACTCTTCAAAAAGAAATTGCTAAAACCATTCAGCAAAATCAGGAACTTGTGGAGAAAAAACGTGCATTAACCGCCGTTGAATTGGAAGCAGAAAATGTTAAATATATCGAATGGACAAAAAAGACAGCAAAACTTTATGAAAATATGGACGCAGGCAGAGCCGCTAAAATTATAACTAAATATTCCGATAATGTGGCAAGAGACATTTTATATAAAATGAAACAGAGAAAAGCAGCAGAAATATTAGCACTACTAAGCCCCGAAGTCGCAAACAGAATAACAATGGTGGAATAATGTATTTCAATCCTTTATTTATACAAACAGCATCAATGGATGAATCAGCCGCAAGCATCAAGCAGCTGAAGTTGTCGAAAAATTCATATCTTTTTTCCGACATCATAAAACTCAATTACGAGAAAAGTAAAGTCGGTGAAAATGATTTTTTGGCAGGTACGAATTTAAGTTCATTGAAATCAGCAGTCTCTTCCGGTATGGTGATTAAAAAAGAAGAAATACTTGATCACTTTGTCGGAATGCCTTCTCTTGAAATGTTCACTATTGTTGAACCGAAAGTATTAAACAGCCTGGTTGAAAAAGTATTTCAATCCGGTAACTCAGTTCAGAAAACTGAAGATATTTTCGCACTGAATCAGGATGTTAATATCAACCGCGACCTTAAATCAGAAATTTACGGCAATGAGGAAAAACTTATTGAATTCCTAGAACAACTTTTACCGGGAATGGCGCTTGTTGATACTTCAACTTCGGTTAAACTGACGGAAGGAAAAACAAAGGAAACTGATCTTGCAACCACTAACCTGTTGCCGTTACCTGAAAAACAAACTGTGATTCAGGATGTTCTAAAAAGACTTAAATCGGGTGAAATGGTTCAGATAGTCGCCAAAGTCGGTGAAGAAAAGATTAAACTGGAAATTTCAAAAGTGGGCGCTGACGAAAACAGCATAAAAGTATTTTCACCGGATATGTTAACAAAACTCTCTGGATTAAAAACACCTGGCGAAGAAACAGCTTCGGTGAAAACTAATGGAATAAAAACTGTCCTGGAGTCTCATTCTAAGACCGGCAAAACTGACGTTACGACCGAATCATCTGAAAGCACAGCACAGAAAGTTACCGAACAGAAGAATGTTTTCGCGCCTGAAACACCAAAGACGGACATGCCGAAAACTGAAAACAACAATGTAAATACTGTTACATCGGAAACCATTGTTACTGACTTGAAAGAAAAATCAAATAGTGATGTTAAAATACAGAATGCTTCGGCTGACAAATCTTCTGAATCACAAAAGATTTTCACGTCAAGCTCTATTAATGAAACAGAAAACAGAACGGAAACAGAAACCAAAACAGCAACAGAAACCAAAACGGCAGCTGAATTAAACTCAGGATCGGAAGCCATAAAAGAAAATAAAAACGATTTGAAATTAAATGCAGAGAAACCTGAAATCACCGAGCTAAAAACTGACAAGAACACTATTGAGGTGAAGGCACAAAACAAGGGTGAGAAGACTCCCGTAACCGAAGTTAAAAATGAAAGTAAGATTCAGGTTACAGGCGATTATAAACAAGAAAAAAATGATGCGCAAAATATTCTGAATGTGAAATCAACACACGAGAAGCAGGTTAATCTAAACCCAAAAGAACAATACGCAAATAAATCATCTGAGGTTACAAAAGAATCAAACGAAGCAAAACCGGAAGTCAAAAATGAGATTCAAAATCAACCGAAAGAAAAAATTAATTCCCCTGATAATGTTATTGAATTGAAGACTGAAGAAAGAATTTCGAAAACTTTCACTTCATTCGGCTCACGAAGAATACAGAACAACACAGTCAATAAAATGGAATCAGATTCTGCCATTAAAGAAGTGAATTTACAAAATGAAATCAGTAAACCGACTTCAGCGAATTCATATGAAATTTCAAAATTAGTGCTTCAGAATAAATCATTTAAATCACTTGAAAAAGAAATTGGCAGTCAAAGTGGTGAAGAAAAATATAAGATTGAGATTACTCAGGAGTCAGGTGAAGAAAATGTTCACAAAACTCTAAAGAGCAGTAATCTTGAAGTTGATAATCTGATGAATTATAAAAACCAGGCGGCAAAAGTCAATAATGAAGCGGCTTTCAAGCAATCAGTTGAAAAGCAAGAGCTGCAAAAACAGGAAATTGCGGAGAAATCAGTAAAAGAAGAAGCCGCGAAGAGTGAGTTGAAAATTGAAAAACCGGGAGTTGAACTGAAACACGGGCATACTACTGATAATACTACAGTAATTAAATCCAATCACGGAGTTGAAAAAGTATTTAAGAATGTTGATTCGTTTAAGAATATTTATAAAACCATAGAATCATCTGAAATCATAAAAGAAGTAAAAACAATATTTCAGAACGGCGAACACAAAACCGTAATATTGAAAATAATGCCTGAGAGTCTGGGTAAGATGAAAGTTATGCTTGATATTACAAACAACAAGCAAGTTCAGGCGAACATTGAAGTGGAGAACGAAGCTGTAAAACAGTTGCTTCTTTCCAACGCGGATACTCTCAAGCAGACTATTACGCAATCAGGAATTCAGCTTGGCGGATTCAACATTTCATTAGCTAACCCGGAACAGAAAATGAAAAGAGAATTTGAGCAGAAGAAAAAAGATACACAGGAAAATGTAAATCTGAAGGTTGACGATCTGAAAACAGATGAAGTTAGAGAGAAAAAATTAGGCTATAACACCTACGAATATTTAGCATAGAGGCAAAAAATGGTAAATGATATAACAACAATGTTGAACAACGCGACTGATTATAAACCCGGTCAGGCTCAGGGCGGGAGCGCCTTGGGAAAGGATGAATTCCTGAAATTAATGATCGAACAGTTGAAAAATCAGGACCCGCTCGATCCGATGGACAATGCAGAGTATGTTGCGCAATTGGCTCAGTTCACATCTCTTGAACAGTTAACAAACCTGAATGATTCAATGGAACAAAGTATCAACGCGAATTATTTACTGACCCAGTCCATTAATAATACCCTAACAGCTACGCTTATCGGTAATGATGCAAAAGTAGGCGGCGATGATTTTACTTACACCGGACAGGAAGAAATGACCTTC